>NZ_JAXMJI010000102.1:0-76603 GCF_034376665.1 Allopontixanthobacter sp.
TGCAGGCCTGCGGCGTCGACCTTGGCGAACTGGGCGATGCGGTGACGCATTATCTCGACAACGAGCTCGACTCGCTCAAGGTCGCCGAAAAGACCGATCCGGCGCCGACCTCCGGCTTCCAGCGCGTGGTCCAGCGCGCGATCCTGCATGTCCAGTCCTCCGGCAAGGACACGGTAACCGGCGCGAACGTGTTGGTTGCGCTGTTTTCCGAGCGCGATTCCTATGCGGTCTATTTCCTGCAGCAGCAGGACATGTCGCGCCTCGATGCGGTCAGCTTCATCAGCCACGGGATCGGCAAGGGCGGCAAGCCGGCCGGCAGCAGCATCGCGCCGCAGGGCGTGGACGACCCTGCCCAGGCGGAAGAAAAATCGAGCGACACCGGCAACAAGAAGGATTCCGCGCTCGACCAGTTCTGCGTGGATCTGAATGCCAAGGCGCTGGCCGGCAAGATCGATCCGCTGATCGGGCGCGGCCCCGAAGTCGACCGGACGGTGCAGATCCTGTGTCGGCGCTCCAAGAACAATCCGCTCTATGTGGGCGATCCCGGCGTCGGCAAGACCGCGATCGCTGAGGGTCTTGCCCGCAAGATCGTGGAGGGCGACGTGCCCGAAGTGCTCGAAGAAGCGGTGATCTATTCGCTCGACATGGGCAGCCTGCTGGCGGGCACTCGCTATCGCGGCGATTTCGAGGAGCGGCTGAAGCAGGTCGTGTCCGAGCTCGAAAAAATGCCTCACGCGGTCCTGTTTATCGATGAAATCCATACGGTTATCGGCGCAGGTGCGACCAGCGGCGGGGCGATGGACGCGTCCAATCTATTGAAACCGGCCCTGTCCGGCGGAACCATCCGCTGCATCGGATCGACCACCTACAAGGAATTCCGCAACCATTTCGAGAAGGACCGCGCCTTGCTGCGCCGGTTCCAGAAGATCGACGTCAACGAACCGACCGTCGAAGACACGATCAAGATCCTCAAAGGCCTTCGCTCTGCCTTCGAAGACCATCACAAGGTGAAATACACCCCCGATGCGATCAAGACCGCGGTCGAACTTAGCGCGCGCTACATCAACGACCGCAAATTGCCCGACAAGGCGATCGATGTGATCGACGAGGTCGGCGCGATGCAGATGCTGGTGCCGCCCAGCCGCCGCAAGAAGAAAATCACCTCCAAGGAAATCGAGCAGGTCATTGCGACCATGGCGCGCATTCCGCCCAAATCCGTCAGCAAGGACGACAAGGCCGCGCTGCAACATCTCAGCCGCGACCTGAAGCATGTCGTGTTCGGCCAGGACAAGGCGATCGCGGTGCTGTCGACGGCGATGAAGCTCAGCCGTGCGGGCCTGCGCGATGCGGACAAACCGATCGGCAGCTTCCTGTTTTCCGGCCCCACCGGCGTCGGCAAGACCGAGGTTGCACGCCAGCTCGCCAGCATCATGGGCATTCCGCTGCAGCGCTTCGACATGTCCGAATACATGGAACGCCACAGCGTTTCGCGCCTGATCGGTGCGCCTCCGGGCTATGTCGGCTACGATCAGGGCGGATTGCTGACCGATGCGATCGATCAGCAGCCGCATTGCGTGTTGCTGCTCGACGAAATCGAAAAAGCGCACCCCGATCTGTTCAACATCCTGCTGCAGGTGATGGATAACGGCCGTCTGACCGACCACCACGGCAAAACGGTCGATTTCCGCAATGTCGTGCTGGTGATGACCACCAACGCCGGCGCGGCGGACATGGCCAGCCAGGGCATCGGCTTCGGCGATGTTTCCAAGGAGGATGCCAGCGAAGAAGCGGTGAAGAAGATGTTCACCCCCGAGTTTCGCAACCGCCTGGATGCCATCGTGCCGTTCTCCTACCTCGGCAAGGAAACCATCGCCCGGGTGGTGGACAAGTTCATCCTCCAGCTGGAATTGCAGCTGGCCGAACAGAACGTCCATATCCAGTTCGACAGCGACGCGCGCAGTTGGCTGGGCGAAAAGGGTTACGACCGTCTGTACGGCGCCCGTCCGATGGGCCGGTTGATCCAGAACGAGATCAAGCAGCCGCTGGCGGAAGAACTGCTGTTCGGCAAATTGTCCGGCGGCGGCGAAGTCCATGTCGGGGTGAAGGACAACAAACCAGCCTTCGAAATGACCCCCGCCCCGCCGAAAACCGCGCCAAAGCGCAAGGCCAGGGCCAAACCGGCTGCGAAAAAACCGGTCCGGTCCAAGCCCGAAACTTCGGCAGAGGACGGAGTGGGCGACAAGAACGAGGAATAATCGGGCTGCGTCCTGCGTTCGCGCGCGCAGTTGCCGGAACGCAGGACGCTTGCCGAACATTCCTTGAAGGATGAGCGCCGACTTTTCCTGGATCCAGCCCGAGCCGCACGGGATCTACATTCCGCCTGCCGATTGCTGGATCGATCCCTCGCGCGCGGTGGACAAGGCGCTGGTGACCCATGGCCATGCCGATCACGCGCGCGGCGGGCACGGGAAGACGGCGGCCACCCCGGAAACGCTTGCGATCATGAAGCTGCGCTATGCCACCGATGCGGGAGCGGTCCCGGTCTCCTATGGCGAAACATTGCGCCTGCCGGGCGGCGTCGATGCGACCTTTCTGCCGGCCGGCCATGTGCTGGGATCTGCGCAGATATTGCTCGACCGCGCAGGCGAGCGGGTGATCGTGACCGGCGATTACAAGCGGCGGGCGGACCCCACCTGTCCGCAGTTCCAAGTCACCCCATGCGACATCTTGATCACCGAGGCGACTTTCGGTTTGCCGCTGTTCATCCACCCGCCGATCGAGGACGAGATAGGCAAGCTGCTGCAGGCGCTGGCGGATAATCCGGACGCCTGCGTGCTGGTCGGAGCCTATGCGCTGGGCAAGGCGCAGCGGGTGATCGCGGAATTGCGCGCGGCCGGACATTGGGCCCCGATCTATCTCCACGGCGCGATGGAAAGGATGTGCCGGCTCTACGAGGAATGGGGCGTCGAACTGGGCGAATTGCGCCTGGTGGCGGATCATTCGAAGGACGATATGCGCGGTGCCATCGTGGTGTGCCCTCCGTCCGCGCTGAATGACCGGTGGAGCCGCCGGCTACCCGACCCGATCACCGCCATGGCCAGCGGGTGGATGCGCGTGCGCCAGCGCGCCCGGCAGCGCAATGTCGAACTGCCCCTGATCATTTCCGACCATGCCGACTGGCACGAGTTGACCCGCACTATCGAGGAAGTGAACCCGCAGGAAAGCTGGATCACCCACGGGCGCGAGGAAGCACTGCTACGTTGGTGCCAGCTCAACCAGCGCCGCGCACGGGCGCTGGCGCTGGTCGGCTATGATGACGAGGACGACTGAGGTGGGGCGCTTACTTGATCGCCGCCAAATCCTGCTCAACCCTGGCGAGGATGTCATCGGTGATCGCGCCGCCCGAGAACGGCTGGACTGCCCGCAGGCTCATGCTCTTGAACATGTCATAGGATGCGTGCGTCGTGGTGCCGGGCAGATGTTTGTCCAGCACCGCCTTGGCAGCCGGGTCCGCAGCCAGGGCTTCGATCGGGGTGTCGAGCGTATATTTCGCGGCGAGCGCTTCCCCGGCTTCTACGGGCGGCGCATCCTGCGCGACAATCGGGGCAAACGGCAGCAAGGCGGCGGCGGCAAACAACGCAATCTTCATAACAGTCGGTCCTTGTGTGAAACTGTAACCCGATGGGCGATAATGAAAGATTTCGGGCGCGCCTATGCAAAATCGTCAGCGCTGCCGGAGCGGCGCTGACATGGAAGCCTTCGCCGCCCTGCTCGACCGCCTGGTCTATACCGGCAGCCGCAATGCCAAGCTGGCGCTGATTGCGCGCTATCTGCAGGAAACGCCCGATCCGGACCGCGGTTGGGCGCTGGCCGCACTGACCGACGGGCTGGATTTCGCGGCGGTCAAGGGATCGACCATCCGCAATCTGATGGCGGACCGTGTCGATCCGGTGCTGTGGGCGCTCAGCCGGGACTTTGTCGGCGACACGGCGGAGACCGCCAGCCTGCTGTGGCCGGAGCCCCTATCTGACGTCATGCCGCCACCGACCGTGGCCCAAGCTATTGAATTGCTTGGCGGGATGACCCGCGCGAGCGCCCGCACCGAACTTGCCGGTCTGCTCGACCGGCTCGATCCCGCGGGCCGCTACGCGCTGTTGAAGATGGCAACCGGCGCGATGCGGATCGGCATTTCCGCGCGGCTGGGCAAGGTCGCGTTCGCGCAGGCGTTCGAGGTCCCGGTGGAGGAAGTCGAGGAATATTGGCACGGCCTGCAGCCGCCCTATGCCGAATTGTTCGCCTGGGCAGCAGACGGCGCCGCCCCGCCGGACACCGGAAGCCTGCCGCTGTTCCGGCCTTTCATGCTGGCCCATCCGCTCGAGGAAACCGAAGTGTCGCTGGAAGACTATGCGGCGGAGTGGAAATGGGACGGGATCCGCGTGCAGCTGGTTCATGTTGCTGGCGAAACCAGGCTCTTCTCGCGTTCGGGTGACGACATTTCGGCGACTTTTCCCGAATTGCTGCCCGCGCTCTCGATCTCCTCGGTTCTGGACGGGGAATTGTTGGTCCGGGGCAGCCATCAAGGCGGGGAAAGCGGCGGGGCGGCCAGCTTCAACGCGCTGCAACAGCGGCTGGGGCGCAAGACGGTAAGCAAGAAAATGCTCGCCGAAGCGCCCGCGTTCGTGCGGCTGTACGATGCGTTGGTGATCGAGGGCGAGGATCTGCGCGCTTTGCCATGGTCCGAGCGGCGGGAGCGGCTCGAGCAATTCGTCCTGCGCTTGCCGGACGAACATTTCGACCTGTCGCAGATCGTCGAAGCCGAGGATTTCGCGCAGCTCGCGCAGATCCGGGAAAGCGCCCGCGACGACGCGATCGAAGGGCTGATGCTGAAACGGCGCGACAGCCCTTATGTCGCCGGGCGCAGAACCGGGCTGTGGTACAAATGGAAACGCGATCCGCTGCTGATCGATGCCGTGCTGATGTATGCGCAGCGCGGCAGCGGCAAACGGTCGAGCTTCTATTCCGACTACACTTTCGGCTGCTGGAACGGCGATCCCGATGAAGGCGCGGAATTGCTCCCGGTCGGCAAATCTTATTCCGGATTCACTGACGAGGAACTGAAGAAGATCGACCGGCACGTGCGGCAGAATACGCTAAACCGGTTCGGCCCGGTGCGCGAAGTCGAGCGCAGCCTGGTGTTCGAAGTCGCATTCGATTCGGTGCATCCGAGCAAGCGCCATAAATCGGGCTTGGCAATGCGGTTCCCGCGGATCCATCGTATCCGCTGGGACAAGCCGGCGCATGAAGCGGACCGGATCGAGGCACTGGAGAAGCTGATTCGGGATTAGATTGCCTCAGGGCTTTCGTGCGCCTAACGGGCATTTTCATGCAGCCCAAAATCCTTACCACGATGAAGGATTACAATCTTTCGTTGTTCCTTGCCGACGCCCTCGCCGGGCTGACGGTGGCGATGGTCGCCCTCCCGCTGAGCATTGCCATTGCCATTGCATCGGGCGCCGATCCGGCCAAGGGCCTCATAACCGCGATTGTCGGCGGCTTGCTCATCTCGCTTCTGGGCGGCAGCCGCGTACAGATCGGAGGGCCGACCGGCGCCTTCATCGTCGTAGTGTTCAGCGTCATCGCGGATCACGGTTATGACGGGTTAGTCCTGGCCACCATGATGGCCGGAATCCTGATGATCGTTGCGGGTTGGCTAAGGATCGGCAATCTGATTGCCTATGTCCCCGAAGCGGTGGTGAACGGGTTCACCATCGGCATCGCGATCATTATTGCCACCAGCCAGCTCAACGATTTTTTCGGACTTGGGATCGCCAAGGTTCCGGCCGATTTTATCGAGAAGATCCCCGCATTATGGGCCGGGCGCGGCGATCTGAATCTGTATGCCCTTGCCGCTGGCGCTGGCGGATTGGCGCTGATCCTGCTGCTACGGAGGCTGTTTCCGCGCCTGCCCGGCCTGATTGTGGCGGTCGGCGCGATTTCGGCGGTGGTCGCGATTGCCGGGCTGCCGGTGGACAGCATCGCATCGCGTTATGGCGAATTGCCCCGAGGCTTGCCAATGCCCAGCCTGCCATCGATAACTGCCGCCCGCATGGCAGAGCTGTTGCCGTCGGCCATGGTGATCGCCTTTCTGGCCTCCGTGGAATCGCTGCTTTCGGCGATGGTTGCAGACCGGATGATCGGCAGCCAGCATCGCCCCAATGCAGAGGTTTCTGCGCAAGGCTGGGCCAATCTCGGATCTTCGCTGTTTGGCGGAATGCCCGCCACCGGGGCGATTGCCCGCACCGCCACCAATGTTCGCGCCGGGGGCAAGACGCCCGTGGCGGGCGTGCTGCATGCGGTGTTCATCCTGATCATCATGTTGGTCGCCGCGCCGCTGGCAGGCTATATGGTGATGCCCGCACTGGCCGCGCTGCTGCTGGTGACGGCATGGAATATGAGCGAACCGCATAAATGGCGCGAATATTGGGCGCAGCCGCTGGAACAACGCGGGCTGCTGCTGCTGACATTGGTGCTGACTGTCGTTTCGGACTTGACCGTCGCCATCGGAGTGGGGGTTGCGTTGGGGTTGGCGCTACGCCTGCGCGACAGCAAGCTGCGTCCGGAAGGCTGGGCCGGGCCCGACCGATAAGCGATTGGGTGGAAGGAACATCACGGTTCCACCTGAAACACTTTCTCCCGACTAGTCGCGCCGCGCAACAAGCGCAGCCGGGACGGCGGCAGACCGAGCGCTTTGGCCAGAAGTTTCAGAACGGCATCGTTCGCTGCGCCGCCGTCCGGCACCGCGCGCACCTTGACCATCACGCGCAGTCCTTCGATCGAAATTCCTTCCGACCGCGCCCCCGGCGTGACCCGCACGGCCAGCCGCCCCTGAGCATCGGCCAGCACGCGAATGGCGTCGGCAGGCGGTAGATCAGCCTTGGGCCGCGCCATCGACGGCCGCCCGATGATCGCGCGCGTTGTGGGCGTAATGCATCACCCCTGCGCGCATGCCCATGATCGCGGCATCATCCAACGCGCGCATGAAGCGGGCCGGGCGTCCGCCCCACAGGCTGCGTGGTTCCATCACCTTGCCTTCGGTCAGCATCGCACCCGCCGCCAGCATCGCATCCGAACCGATAATTGCCTTGTTCATGGCGATCGCACCGAGCCCGACGAAGCCGCGGTCGTGGATGGTACAGCCGTGCACCATGGCGAGGTGGCCGATCAGCACATCGTCGCCGATGATCAGCGGCGATCCGTCCGGGTCGCCCCCAGGGATATCGAGCCGAGGGGGATCGCAGTGGAGCACGCTGCCGTCCTGCACATTGCTGCGCTGTCCGATGACGATCCGGCTGACATCGGCGCGCAGCACGCAATTGTACCAGATCGAGGAATCCGCCCCGATTTCGACATCGCCGATGATCCGGCACCCCGGGGCGATGAAGGCGCTGTCATGGATCTGCGGGGTTTTGCCATGGATCGAAATGATCGTGACATCGGGCCTTGCGGTCATCGCTGCATCTCCCATTCCTCGCGCGAAATCGAATAGACGATATGATCGCGCCACGGCGGGTCGAAGCGCGTGTCGGGATAGTCGAGGTCTTCGCGCCGCCGCATTCCCAACCGGATCATCAGCCCCCAGCTCGGGCGGTTGTCGACCACGGTTATGGCAATGATCTGTGCCGCGCCAAAATCGTCGAAACCGGCCCGGAGCGATGCCTCCGCAGCTTCGCGCGCATAGCCTGCTCCCCAGGCATCTTCACGCAGCCGCCATCCGATTTCCATCTCGCCGGTTGCCGTGCTGCCGGGCGCATCGGCACGTTTGAGGCCGCAGAAACCGAGTGCCTCGCCCGCCAGATGCCCGCCATCGGGCTTGCGTTCCACCAGCCAGAAGCAATGCCCATGGGCGGCGGCACATTGCTCGACTCGCGCGCGCTGCATCGCCAGCCCTGCGTCGTCGAGCAATCCGCCAAGCCATTCCATCACGGCTGGCGTATTGGTCACGCGGAAGAACGCCTCCCAATCCCCCTCGCTGGTAAAATCGCGAAGGATCAACCGTTCGGTTTCGAGGCGGAAATCAGCCATTCTGGAGCCGGGCATTCAGCAGCCGGGCAGCATGGGCCGCGTGATAGGTCAATATGCCGGTGCAGCCGGCGCGCTTGAACGCCATCAGCGTTTCCAGCACCAGCGCATCGCGGTCCCCCGCGCCCGCCGCA
Source organism: Allopontixanthobacter sp. (assembly GCF_034376665.1). NCBI lineage: Bacteria > Pseudomonadati > Pseudomonadota > Alphaproteobacteria > Sphingomonadales > Erythrobacteraceae > Allopontixanthobacter > Allopontixanthobacter sp. Next base: position 8,214 of record NZ_JAXMJI010000102.1, read on the forward strand.
GCGGCGGCTTCGATCATCGCGTATTCGCCGCTCACCTGATAGGCGAACACCGGCACCTCGAAGCGCGCTTTCACCTTCGCCACGATGTCGAGATAGGGCAGGCCCGGCTTGACCATGACACTGTCGGCACCCTCGGCAATATCCAGCGCCACTTCGCGCAAGGCCTCTTCGCTGTTCGCCGGGTCCATCTGGTAGCTTTTCTTGTCGCCTTTCAGCAATCCGCCCGATCCCACAGCATCGCGGAACGGGCCGTAGAAGGCGGAGGCGTATTTCGCGGCATAGGCCATGATCTGGACATTGTGGTACCCGCCCATCTCCAGCGCCATCCGGATCGCCTTCACCCGCCCGTCCATCATGTCGGACGGAGCGATGATGTCCGCGCCGGCCTCGGCCTGGTTGATCGCCTGGTCGACCAGCACCGCCACCGTGTCATCGTTGAGGACATAGCCGCCATCATCGACCAACCCGTCCTGCCCGTGCGCGGTGTAGGGGTCGAGCGCGACATCGGTGAGAATTCCGATGCCCTCGCCGCATTCCGCGCGCACGGCGCGGATTGCGCGGCACATCAGATTGTCCGGGTTGATCGCTTCGGCGGCGTCATCGCTGCGCCGGTCTGCTTGCGTGTTGGGAAACAGCGCGATGCACGGAACGCCGAGGTCGATCGCTTCCTGCGCGCGCGCCACGATCCCGTCGACCGACCAGCGGGAGACGCCGGGGAGCGATGCAACCGGATGTTCCACTCCCGTGCCTTCGGTCACGAACATCGGCCAGATCAGATCCGCCGGGGTCAACACGGTTTCACGGTGGAGCGCGCGGCTCCATTCAGTGGCACGGCTGCGGCGGAGACGGAGTGCGGGATAGGAAGCAGTCATGCGCCCCTGTTGCCCGATTTGCGCAGAAGTTCAATCGGCAGTGCACCGATCTGCCGGTTCAGCCGACTTTCTTCGGTGCCACGATCTTGTCGATTTCGCGCACGGGAGCTTCGGGTTCGCTCGATACCGGCGTCATGTTTGCCAGCGCAGCGCCCGCTTCGACCGTCTTCAGCTTCGCCAGCGATGCGCGGAATTCTCTCAGCTCCGCCCCGGACAGTTCCGCCCGGGTGACGAAATTGACCGTCGCGGGATCGACCGCCCGGCCGGACCGGTACATTTCATAATGGAGATGCGCGCCGGTCGACAGGCCGGTCGAACCGACATAGCCGATCACCTGCCCGCGCCGGACCGACTGGCCGCTGCGGACCGCCATCCGGCTCATGTGGCAATAGCGGGTCTGCAGGCCGCCGCCATGATCCAGCCGCATCGCGTTGCCGCAGCCGCCCATCCGGCCGGCGCCGCTGACCCTTCCATCGGAGACCGCAACGATCGGGGTGCCGTGGCCGGCGCGGAAATCCAGCCCCGAATGCATCCGCCGGTAACCCAGGATCGGGTGGCGGCGCATACCGAAGCGGGAGGAGACGCCGCCCGGGACCGGTGACACCATCCCGCTGCGCTGTTCACCCACGCCCGACGCTTCGAAAAAGCGCCCGTCACGGCCCCAGCGCATCAATTGCGTGGCCGGCTTGCCGCTGCGTTCGATGCCGGCAAACAGCAGCTGACCCGCCTGACGCTCGCCCGTGGCGGCGCGTTTATGCGCGATGATGATGTCGAAGGTGTCGGTGGCGCGGACGGAACGGTCCATATCGACCTGCTCGCCCAGCGTCTTGAGATATTGCTGCACCGCGCTGGCGGGCGCGCCGGCGGCGCGGGCGGATCGGTACAGGCTCTGCCCTACGGTTCCGCGAATGCGCAGCGGGGTTTCGTCCACTTCGATCGGCTTGCGCAGCAGGGCCAGATTTCCGCCGACCCGCTCGATCGACAGTTCGAGGTCGAAGCGGGCGCGGAAATTGAGCGCATCGAGCGGACGCGCCTCACCCGGAGCGGGGCGCCGTCCCAGGGTGATGTCAACGGTCGTGCCAGATTCGATATCCTGCAGCGGCATGGTGCGCGCGACGAGGTCGCTGACCCGGGCGGCATCCCCCGAACCGACCCCCGCGCGCTGCAGCATCCGGCCGAAACTGTCGCCCCGCACCAGCGTCGCCAGCATTTCGATCTGCGGCCGTTCGGGCACCGACTTCAGCGGCACAACCGCCTGCGTCGCACCCATGTGGCGGCCGCTGTCGGCGCCAAGCGCCAGCGGCATAATCATCTGGCTGCGGAATTCATCGCGCGCGCTGTCGTTGATCGCCATCGCCGGGGCGGCTTCGACCGGGGAAAAATCGGGCCAGAACGCCAGCGACAGGGCGGACAGGCCAAGGAAGGTGCCAAATCCGCGGAACCACCGGCGGCTGCCGATTTTCTCGGCGAGATCCGGTGCAAGGTCCACCGTCTCCAGCCTGGCCGACAGAGAGAGCCGCCATTCTTCGAACCGGTCGGCAAGACTGTGGGTGCGCTGGATCACAATCCGGTCATCGTTTACGCAATTTGCAGATTTGATGGCGGCCGGGATCGACAGTGCAAGAGCGGGTTCGCCGGACAGGATCTGGCTGGGGCACAGCTCGACCGGGTCGGAAGCTTCCGACCCGCCGCCTGTGATCCCGTCCATTTCGCGCGAAGTGTACAGCGCGACCTCCCTATTCGGCCCCATGGCGATAATCGTGCCAGGGCCGTTGCTGATGGTCTTTGACTGTTTCCCTGCACATTTAAAGTTAATACCGATTTAAAGTGCGGTGACCTGCGTCAAGTTTGAGGCAAGCCGTGCATTTGCGGCTGTTAATGGCGGGAACGGCGAGGTTGTGAATTCTCGGGCGGGGTGCCACATTGGCTCATGTGACCCGTCCCCCTCTCGACGCTTCCCGGATCAAGGCGGTCCTCGGTCCGACGAATACCGGCAAGACCCATCTGGCAATCGAGCGGATGTGCGGCCATTCGAGCGGCGCAATCGGCTTCCCGCTGCGGCTGCTGGCGCGCGAAGTCTATGACCGGGTCGTCCGGATCAAGGGCGCAGCGCAAGTAGCGCTGATTACCGGCGAGGAACGGATCGAACCCCCCGGCGCGCGCTATTACTGCTGCACCGCCGAAGCGATGCCGGCCCAGCGCACGCATGACGGCGGCACCCACAGCTTTCTGGCGCTGGACGAGGCACAATTGGGCGCGAACCGCGAACGCGGGCATATCTTCACCGACCGGCTGCTCAATGCGCGCGGGCGGGACGAAACCATGCTGCTGGGTGCGGCGACGCTGGAGCCGATGGTGCGCGCGCTGCACCCCGATGCTGAGATCATCAGGCGCCCGCGGTTTTCCACGCTTACGCACATCGGCCCGCGCAAACTGTCGCGCCTGCCGCCGCGCAGTGCAATCGTCGCCTTTTCTGCCGAACAGGTTTACGCGGTGGCGGAAATGCTGCGCCGGTTTCGCGGCGGTTCGGCGGTAGTGATGGGCGCACTGAGCCCGGAAACGCGCAACCGCCAGGTCGAATTGTTCCAGTCGGGCGAGGTCGATTACATCGTCGCCACCGATGCCATCGGCATGGGTCTGAATCTCGACATCAACCATGTCGCCTTCGCGTCGCTGACCAAATACGACGGGGTTCGCAAACGCCGCCTGATGCCCGCCGAAATGGCCCAGATTGCCGGGCGCGCAGGGCGCCATCAGCGCGACGGCACCTTCGGCGCGCTCTCGGGCATCGGCCGGGATGGACGTCATGACGGCGAACCGGTCGAATTCACCGAAGAAGAAATCTACGCGATCGAGGAACACCGTTTCGCGCCGCTGACGCAGCTTTACTGGCGCGATTCGCAGCCGCGGTTCGACACGCTGGCCGGTTTGATCGGCGACCTCGAAAGCCCGCCCGAAAACCCGGCGCTGACGCTCGCGCCCGAAGCCATCGACCTCGCAGTCCTCAAGCGGCTCGTCGATGAACCCTGGGCGGACCAGATCAAGGGCCCCGGCAACGTCCGCCGGTTTTGGGAGGCCTGCAGTCTGCCCGATTTCCGCCAGCATGGTACCGAAACGCACAGCCGGTTCGTGGCGCGGCTGTGGCAGGATCTCCAGCAGGGCCATATCGGTGCCGATTACGCCGCCTCGCGGATTTCCGAGCTCGACAATATGCAGGGCGACATTCACGCGCTGCAAGGCCGGATTGCCGCAATCCGCAGTTGGGCGTATATCTGCCAGCGGCCCGACTGGGTGCTCGCCCGCGACGAAATGGCTGCGCGGGCGCATGCGGTCGAAGCCAAACTGTCGGATGCGCTGCACGGGCGTCTGACGGAAAGATTTGTCAACCGGAGGACTGCGATCCTGATGAAATCAATGGGCCAGGATGCATCGCTGCTTGCCGTGAGCCTCTCGGATGACGGTGTCCTTTCGGTGGAGGACGAACCGATCGGCCGGGTGGAGGGCCTGCGCTTCTCCGTCGATCATGGGACCAGCCACGCCGACCGCAAGATGCTACTTGCCGCGGGCGAGAAAGCCATGCCGCGCATTCTTTCGGACAAGGTCGATGCCTTGTTGGCCGCCGATCTGGCAGGCGTGGAGCTGAAGGATGGCGCGATCTGGTGGGAAGGCCAGCGGATCGCCGAGCTCTCGGCGGGACCAAGCGCGGCAAGCGCCCGGCTGGTGCCGGACCGCCAGCTGAACCAGCTGCCCGATGGCGCGCGTTTGAAACTGGTCGCCGCCCTGGAGGCCTGGCTCGCGGCCCGGATGGCCCCGCTCGCTCCGCTGGCAAAGCTGGAAGAGGCATCCCGCGACCCCGCGGCGGGATCGGAGGCCCGCGCGCTGCTGCTGTCGCTGATCGCCGGTCACGGTCATCTGACCCGGCAGGCAGCGGGGCTGGAACATCTGCCCAAGGAGACCCGGCCGTTCCTGCGGCGCATCGGGGTGACGTTCGGCGCGCTCGACATATTTGCCGCTGCCCTGCTGAAGCCTGCCCCGCGGCAATTGCTCAACCAACTCGGCGCGGATCCGAGGCCGCTCAACCAGTCCATGATCCCGGTGATCGACAGTGCGGGCGGATTGCCCACGGGGTACCGCCACGCGGGGAAGCAGGCGGTGCGGATCGATATTGCTGAAAAGATCATCCGCGCGGCCCATGACGCGCGCAGCAGGAGCACCCGGCGCAGGTTTATCCTCGATCCCGCACTGGCGGTTTCCACCGGGTTGACGGCGGACAGCTATGTCCATCTGCTCGGCCAGGCAGGGTTTCGCCGGAACCCCGGCCGGGCGCTGGCAGAGGGCGCGATGGGACCACCGGCACCGGATCAGTGGGAATGGCACCCCTCGCGCGGCCAGGTTGCGCGTCGTCCGCAAGAAAGTTCAAACCCCCGGAACAAGAAGCCTCGAAGCGCCCCCGCGAAACCACATGAGAGGACCGGACCCCCACCCAGAAAGCCAGCCAAACCGGCGGTCACCCGTCCAGCGGTCAACCCCAACAGCGCCTTCGCCGGCCTTGCGGATCTGCTGCGGTAATGCGAATCGATCGGCTGCTGTGCTATTTGCGCTTCGTGAAAACGCGGGGCGGCGCGCAGCGGTTGATCGGTGAAGGGCACGTCCGCCGCAACGGTCAGCGGGTGTGCCGTGCGAGCCAGCCCGTCGGGCAGGGCGATGTCCTGACACTCCCACTTGGCTCGCGGGTAATGGTAGCCCAGATTCGCGCCCTGCCTAAGCGGCGAGGGCCCCCTGCGGAGGCGCAAATGTGTTATCTGCCGCTTGACCCGCAAGACCAATCCGCCATAGCGAAATCCGCCGACCACTCGTTTTCAAACCACCGGACCTAAGGGGAACGCGCAGCCATGACCTATGTCGTCACCGAGGCGTGCATCAAATGCAAATACACCGACTGCGTCGAAGTCTGTCCGGTGGACTGTTTCTACGAAGGCGAGAATATGCTGGTGATCAATCCCAGCGAATGCATCGACTGCGGTGTGTGCGAACCGGAATGTCCGGCCGAAGCAATCCTGCCCGATACCGAAGACAATCTCGAAAAATGGCTTGAGCTCAACACCAAGTTCTCCGCGGAATGGCCCAATATAACCAGCCAGAAACAGCCGCCTGCCGATGCGGACGAGCACAAGGGCGAAGAGGACAAGTTCGACAAATACTTCACCCCCGAACCGGGTGAAGGCGACTAGAGAACCTGCCGCGCCGCCATCGGCGCCGAGGTAAATTTTGTAGTTCGGCCGCTGCGAATCGGCCCTTGGGTCGCGCCGCGGCGGCAATTTGCATGCGGGCTGGAAATTCGCCGCTACATATGTTATATAATGCGCAACTGTAAGGGCCAGCCGCATTTCGGCCGCGGTCCGGCAGGCGTAGTATCTGGAAAGGCGCAGACCACCCAACCTCAGCAGTAATTCCAAATTTGGCCGTGCAAGCGCGCGGTCCGCAGGACATTTGACTGGCGTTCGGGGTATTGCCCACACGAAAGGATTTTATATGGCAACCAAGGCAAACGCCTTCGATGTCGGCGATTACGTGGTGTATCCCAAGCACGGGGTAGGCCGGGTGATCGAGCTTCAGAATGAAGAAATCGCCGGGATGCAGCTCGAACTGTATGTCCTGCGGTTTGAAAAGGAACGCATGACCCTGCGCGTGCCGACCAACAAGGTCGACGCGATCGGGATGCGCAAATTGTCGAGCGACAAGACGCTGAAGGAAGCGATGGAAACGCTCAAGGGCAAACCCAAGGTCAAGCGGACCATGTGGTCGCGCCGGGCGCAGGAATACGAAGCGAAAATCAATTCCGGCGACCTGGTTTCGATCGCCGAGGTTACGCGCGATCTGTTCCGCCCGGAAGACCAGCCCGAACAGAGCTATTCCGAACGGCAGATTTTCGAAGCGGCGTCGAGCCGCCTTGCCCGCGAACTCGCGGCCATGGAAAAGACCGACGAACCCGCCGCTCTTCTGAAGATTCTCGACGTGTTGCGCGAACACGCACCGCAATATTACGAGAATGCCGAGCAGGCGTAAGCGCGCCGCCACTGTTCGGCCAACGCGCCGAATCCATGAAAAAGGGCTGCCCCCAAGGGCGGCCCTTTTTCATTCCTGCATAAGGTATGCTTGCCATTGCCCCTTTACTGTATTAGTCTAGCAATACAGATAGAGGCAGTTTGTGGCAGGAGAATCGGATGCTGCGCGGAATTTCACGGATGTGGGGCCCTTTGGCCGCGGTGGTCTTGGCCGCGGGCTTGGCCGCTTGCGACGGGCCGGATATCAAGATCAACGGGAAGGAAGGCGTGCCCCTCGCCGATCTCGACCTGACGGGCGCTCCGCCCACTGAAGTGGTGCTGGCCGGGCCGGACAGCGTCCGGATCAGCGACGGTGAAACGCTGGCGATTTCGGTGGAAGGCGACCAGGCGGCGATCGATGCGCTCCGTTTCTCGCTCGAGAACGGCACCCTGGCAATTACGCGTATGGATGGCAGCTGGAAGAACACCGGCAAGGCGGAGGTGAAGGTCACCATGCCGCCGCCGAACAGCCTGACTCTGCTTGCCTCCGGGACCATCGAAGCGGCGTCCCTGTCCGGAGATGCCTCGGTGCAGCTCCTCGGATCGGGGAAGGTCACCGCCGCCCGGGTCACAGCCGACGTGCTGAAAGTCAACATTGCCGGTTCGGGCAGTTACGAAGCTACGGGCACAGCGGAGAGGCTGGAAGTGTCGATGGCCGGATCGGGCAGTGCTGCCATGCCCGCGTTGAAAGCCGACCAAGCCGAAGTCTCGATCATGGGATCGGGCAGCACCGAATTCGCCTCCGACGGAAAAGTTGCCGCCAACATCATGGGATCCGGCGACGTCACGGTGAATGGCCGCGCGACCTGTACGCTGAGTTCGCTGGGTTCCGGCAAGCTCACCTGCAATTCGGTGCAACAGGCCGACAAGTAATCGACGGGCTCGCCGCCGATAGCTATGGGGCGCAGGAAAGGAATTTCCATGCGCGCGCTGCTCTCCGGTTTGGCTCTGGGTTCACTGATACTGCTTCCCGGCTGCATTGCGCGGACGGCGCTGGATGTGGTCACTGCGCCGGTCAAAGTGGTCGGCAAGGCCGCCGATCTTGCCACCACCAGCCAGTCGGAATCGGATGAAAAGCGCGGGCGAGAGATTCGCAAGCGCGAGGAACGTCTGGGTAAGCTCGACCGCAAGCGCGAGAAGCTGGCCGAGGAATGCGACGATGGCGATGGTGCCGCCTGCCGCGAACTCCAGGAAGTCGAGGCCGAAATGCGCGCGATCAGTCCCGGGATCCCTGCCGAACCCGGCCGCAGGTGAGGCCTAGCGGGACGCCGATGCGCGGCGAAGGCGATCGTTGATCGCCGCGCCCACGCCTGTTTCGGGGATCGGGGCGACGGCAATCCGCGGCTGCGATGAAGCTCCTCCGCTGTGCAGCGCCGCGTAGAGATTTGCGGCCGCCTCGGTCAGATCACCGCCTGCCGACAAGGTGACATCGCCAGCAATCCCGCCGAAGCCGATCATGAATTCGTCGGCCTCCGGCATTCCGGCAGCGAGCCGCACCGGTTTGCCCGGAGAATAATGCGACCTGAGTTGGCCGGGCGCCTCGATCCCCGCCGCAATATTCGCGCCCACCGGCCCGAACTCGCTCAATCGGCGAAGATCAAACGGCCCCGGACGCAGAACTTCCAGGCTGGCGTCATGACGTATCGCAAGAATCGTCGATTCGAGACCCGCTTCGCACGCGCCCCCGTCGAGTATCGCGTCGATTCGGCCGCCGAGCGAAGCGGCGACATGCGCCGCCGTTGTCGGGCTGACGGCGTTGCTCGGATTTGCCGAGGGAGCCGCGAGAACGCAGCCGCTTTCTCGGATCAGCGCCCGCATCACCGGATGCGCCGGCATCCGCAGGGCAATTGTCGGCAGTCCCGCGGAAACCCCTGCCGCGAGCGGAGCCCCGTCCCGCCGCGGCAGGACCAGCGTTACCGGCCCGGGCCAGACCGCCTGCGCAATCCGGCGCGCCTGCGGGGAAAACTCGGCCAGCGCCTCCGCCTGTTCCAGCGTATCGACGTGGACAATCAGCGGGTTGAAGCCGGGACGGCCCTTGGCGGCGTAAATACCGGCCACTGCCGAAGCATCGTCCGCTCGCGCCGCCAGCCCGTAAACCGTCTCGGTCGGGACGGCGACGAGGCCCCCGGACTGCAGGATTCGCGCAGCACGGGCGATCCCGGCGCGGTCCGCCTGCAGCATTTCCGTAGCGTTCTTGCCCGTCATGCCGGTCCGCTATAGTGGGGGCGCTGAAAAGCCAAGAAGTTCCCGTGCCGTTTTGGCTGACCGAGACCGCAAGGATAGACCCGTGATCCCTTACACCGCCGCCACCCAGGACCAGCTGCTCGCCATCAGGATTTGCGGCGGGATCGAGGAGCTTGCCGCATCGGATAGGTTTGCCGCGGCGGAGCCGGACATGGTCGAAGCGATCGTCGAGGGCATCGGAGCGTTTGCGGCAGGTGAATGGGCTCCGCTCAACCGGATTGGCGATACCGAAGGCGCGCAGCTGCAGAACGGGGTCGTACACCTGCCGGATGGGTTTGCGGAGGCTTACGAAGCCTATGTCGAACAGGGCTGGAACGCGATTTCCGCGGCGCCGGAATTCGGCGGGCAGGGCTTGCCGAGCGTGCTGGGCTGCAACGTGCTGGAAAACCTCGGCACCGCCAATTTCGCCTTCAACCTGCTGCCGATGCTGTCGATCGGCGCGGTCGAAGCGCTGGAGCATCACGGCAGCGCGGCCCAGAAGGCGCTTTATCTGCCAAGGCTGGTGAGCGGGGAATGGTCGGGCACGATGAATTTGACTGAACCGCAGGCAGGCAGCGATGTCGGGGCCCTGCGCACCACCGCCATTCCGATCGAGGACGGGGAGCACGCCGGAAAATACCGCATCACCGGGCAGAAGATCTACATCACCTGGGGCGAACACGAACTGGCGAAGAACATCATCCATCTGGTGCTGGCCCGGACCCCGGGCGCGCCCGAAGGATCGCGCGGCATTTCCCTGTTTGTCGTACCGAAATATCTGGTCAATGCCGACGGGTCGCTCGGGCAAAGGAACGATCTTCGCTGCGTCAGTCTGGAGCACAAGCTGGGCATCAACGCCTCGCCCACCTGCGTCATGTCCTATGGCGACAATGGCGAATGTGTCGGGGAGCTGGTCGGGGCGGAGAACCGGGGGCTGGCGGCGATGTTCACGATGATGAATTCGGCGCGCATCAACGTCGGCAGCCAGGGCGTGCAGATTGCCGAACGCGCCCTGCAGCAGGCCGTCCACTATGCCGCCGACCGGGTGCAATCCGCGCGCGCCGGTTCGCCGGACCGCACTGCGGTAGCGATTATCGAACACCCGGACGTGCGCCGGATGCTGATGCGGATGAAGGCGCTCACCGAAGGGATGCGGGCGCTGCTTTATTATACGGCCGGACAGGTCGACCGGGGCACGCTGGGGCACGAAGCCGCCGCGCTGCGGGCCGAAGTGCTGGTCCCGCTGATCAAGGCCTGGGGCACCGACACCGGGGTCGAAGTCGCCAGTATCGGTGTGCAGGTGCATGGAGGGATGGGTTTCGTCGAGGAGACCGGCGCGGCCCAACATTATCGCGACGCCCGGATCGCGCCTATCTACGAAGGCACCAACGGCATCCAGGCGGCCGATCTGGTGACGCGGAAACTCGGCTTCGAGAACGGCGACGTGTTCGCCTCGCTAATGGCGGACATCGCGCGCGATTCAGCGGACGAGCCCGCGCTGTTCGCCTTGGCGAGCGACTGCGCCGCCATCGGCGTCTGGATGCGCGAGGAGGCCAGCCTCGATGACCGGCTCGCCGGCAGCGTGCCGTTCTGCGAAATGTGCGCGGTCGCAGTTGCCGGGTGGCAAATGCTCCGCCAGAAACGCGCGGTCGAAGCGGGTGCGGCGGCGCCGCTTGCTGCAATCAAACCGGCTACGGCGCGCTTCTTCCTCGACCACATCGTGCCGGAAGCCGCCGGGCTGAAAGCCTCGGCTGTCGCGGGCGCGAGCGGGCTTTACGAACTCAGCGCCGCGCAGCTCGTCGGATAGCACCGCAGCAACGGGCGCGGGCTATTCGGCAATCTGTTCGCGCGCGTAATCCTCGATGAAGCGGGCCCGCGGGTCACCCTGCAGCTGGCGCTGCGGGGGAAGCGACCGGCGAACCGGCTGTACGATTGCCGCCCGCGGCTCTGCTCCCGGCGCGGTGACCCGCCAGATGATCCCTGCCGTATCGTCGCTGACCAGCAGTGACCCATCGCCCGCAAAATCGACCCATGTAGGCCGCCCCTTGGTCGTGCCGTTGTCGTTGAGAAATCCGGTCAGTACCGGGACCGGCTTGCCCAGCGGATTGCCCCGATCGTCGAACGCGACATAGACCACGTCATATCCGGAGGCGGGCTTGCGATTCCACGAACCGTGGCGCGCAATGAACGCACCGTTGCCGAATTTCTCGCCCATGGTGCTGCCTTCCTCGCTGAAGACCAGGCCCAGCGCGGCGACATGCGGCCCCAGAGCGAATTCGGGATAGCGGGCATATTCGGTGGTAAAGGCGGGCATCGGTGCCTCGACGCGCAGATCGATCGTGTCCTTGTAATAGACCCAGGGCCAGCCGTAATTCGCGCCCACCGGCACATTGGTCAAATAATCGGGCACGAGATCCGAGCCGAGCATGTCGCGTTCGTTGACCGTGGTCCATAATTCGCCGCTCCACGGGCTGAAATCGAGGCCGTTGGGATTGCGCAGACCGGTCGCGAACAGACGCTGGCGCCCTGCCTCCAGATCATATTCCCAGATCGCCGCCCGGCCTTTTTCCACGTCCATGCCGTTCTCGCCGATGTTCGAAGCGGAACCGACGGCGACAAAGATCTTCTCTCCATCAGGGCTGAGAGCGATGTTGCGCATCCAGTGGTTTCCCGCTGGCGGCAGATCCATCAGCTTTTCAGGATCGCCCGTGGTGGTGGCAGCGCCCAGCTCGTAATCATAGGCCAGCAGCTCGTCGTGGTTCGCGATATACAGCCGGTTATCGCGCCATGCGATGCCGGAGGGCGAGTCGAGATCGTCAAGCACTGTCAGCCGCTGGTCGGAACGGCCGTCACCATCCTGGTCGCGCAGCAGGACGAGTTCGTTGGCCGATTCGCCCTTGGCTCCGGCGCGCGTCATGAGCAGGTCCTCGATCCATGCCGTAATCCCGCCGCCGTCGCCAGAGGCAGGCGCGCGGGTCAGCGTCACCAGAACATCGCCATTGGGCAGTGTGTGAATGACCCGGGGATGATCGAGTCCCTCGGCAAAACGGTTCACCACCAGCCCGTCCGCGGCGTCAGGAGCCTCTCCGGCGGGCCAGCCGACCGGTTCGGCGATGTTGATCGTCGGGATCGTTTCCGCCTTGGGTTCTTCCAGGGTCGGCCCTTCCCCCGACACCTCGTCCACCGAAAGGCCCGCCCAGTCGCCGCGGGACAGCCACCAGAAGACCAGCAGGATCAGGACTATCAGACCGATGATCCAGGCGAATATCTTGCGTTTTGTGCTCATGGCTTCCCCGATAAGACAGGCGGCGGCCCGCGGCAATGGGGTGGTAGCGTATGCCCCTTCGCGGCCTTGCATCTGGGCGCAGCGGGCCTATTGGATTGCGCCATGTTCGATTTTACCCCCGATGCGGATCTGCCCAAGCCCGAACTCTATCGCCAGCTGGTCGATGCCTGCGACGCGATCACCGGCGGCGAGCCCGACGCGGTGGCGAACATGGCCAATGTTGCCGCGCTGATGGCGGAGTTTCTGCCGGCGCTGAACTGGGCGGGGTTCTACCGTCTGGTCGGCGGCGAACTGGTTCTCGGCCCCTTCGTTGGCCGCCCCGCCTGTATCCGTATTCCGCTGGGCCAGGGCGTCTGCGGAACCGCGGCGGGCGACGCGCAGACCCAACTGGTCGAGGACGTGCACGCCTTTCCCGGGCATATCGCCTGCGACGCGGTCAGCCGGTCCGAACTGGTGGTTCCCGTGATCCGCGGGGGCCAGGTGGTGGCAGTGATCGACCTCGACAGCCCCGACCTCGCCCGGTTCGACGCGCAGGATGCGGCCGGTATCGAACGGCTCGCGGATTTGCTCGCCGACCGTATCTGATCGCGCCGGGAGCTAATGGTCCGATTCGGGACATGGGGCATGAAGACGTCGTTCTCGGCGCAAACTGCTGCTAGAATTCCGGTAATGTCCGGGAATCGCCCCGCAGGCAGTAAGGGGAACAGCGATGCGAACCCGCAAAATGATTGTGCGCCCGGTTGCCCGGGTTGCTTTATTATCTGCCGCGTTGGCCGCCGCAGGACCCGCATGGGCCGAGACCGGCGATCCGGAAATTATCTACGAGGAAGAGGCGGTGATACAGCCACTGCCAGGATCCGCGCCCGTCTCGATCGAGCGGGAAGCGGAGCCGGAATTCGAAGAGCTGGAGCGCCGCGTCGAATACAGGCGCGAACATGCCCTTGCACCGATGCATCACGCGGTCGGCCACCCACCTCTGGAATATCGCGGCGACCCGCTGGGCGTGCCGGTCTATTTCGCTTACCCCGGGCATGCGGGCGGTTGGCCGGGCGAAACGTCCGATTGCCGCGAAGAGCGCGACGGGTGCGAAGCCTATCTGCCGCAGCACGCAGCGCCGTGGCGGCACATGGGCTGCTGCTACGGTCCGGTCATGCTCGTGCCGATCATGATCCCGGTCGAACAGCGGGCGGTGGTCCGGGAGTATGTGACCGAGGAATGGATCGAGGAAGAGGTGATAGTCGGAAAGTCAGTGTCTGGCACCGCGGCTGCCCCAAAGCGGGGAAAGATCCCTCCGGTAAAGCCCAGACGAGACAGAACCACCCACGGGCGTTAGAACCCGCCTGAGCGGCCCTCGATAGTCACCGTCAGGGAGTGGTTCCGCCCATTCCGCCACTCGATCCGGTACCCGGGCCAGCGATCGGCGCTGCTGCGGCTATCGTCACCGCCGCATTACCGTCCGAATTCTGCGCGACGGTGGATTTCCCGTAAACCAGACGGACGATGCCCATCCGGGCTATGTCCTTGCCCCGGGCCAATTCGACAGGGACATCGATCCCGGCGGGTATCGGCAGGGCACGAGCAGACTCGACGGCCACGCGCAGCCGGTATTTACCGTAAGGAACACGCTCGAACAGGAAGAAGCCGTCGTATTCGCTCATGGTCGCCGCCACCACAGCGCCGCGGGCGTTCAGCAGCTCGAGCACGACTCCTGCCAAATCGGTGCCCGAGGGCGTCTGGAGCGTACCTTCGACTTCGCCGGAAGGAGCTACCGGCAATTCGATGATTGCCGCGACCCCCGGCCGGGGCACCACGACGATACCCTTGGTGGCCGGAGCAAGAAAGGGATCGCCGAGCGAGGATTCGTCCACTCCGACCAGGATCGGAATGTAGGGTCGCAGCCCGTCCACGATCGTCCGCCCGGTCTCGTCGGTGATCGCATCGGTCGTGCGCAGGCCCGCTTCCACATAGACGTCCTTGAGCAGGTCTTCGCCGGGACCGCGGCGTCCGTCGCCATCCTCGTCGCGGAAGACGGTGACGGCGGCCTGGCCGCTGCGGGCAAGTTTCTTCTCCGAGAAGCGGATACCGCCGTTTACCGGGTCCGGTCCGAAGCTGAAGGACAATGCGAGATTGGCACCAACCGAACCGCTGGTCGAATAATTGGCGTTGGTTCGCAGGGCGAATCGATCGAACCGGTGCGTGTAGCCCAGTCCAAAAGTGGTATCGCGCCGGGTGCCTTCATATTCGACTTCGGCAGTGATGTCGCGCCGATCGTCGATCGACTTGTCGGCTGAAATTCGTATTGTTTCCAATTGGTTATTCTTGCCTGACAGATCGAAACTGGCCGCGCCGCGCAGGCGCAGCCCGAATTGCCGCGTGTTCGCCAGCAGGCGCAGGCGCGTGGTGGAGCTGTTCGCGCCGGGCGTACGGTCCTCGATCCGCTCGTGCTGGAGCTGCGCCGTCAGCGCAATGCCCCTCAGCCCGACCGCCGTCTGCAGAGACGCTTTGGTAACCTTCGAACCGTCGCGCAGTACGGAGCGGTCGATTACGCCCTGGACAGGCAGAATGAATTTGCCGAGGCGCAGCGAGGTGTCGAAATTGAACCCATAGCGGTGCTCCAGGCCCTCACTGACGAATTCGCTCGCGAAATCGCCCTCGACCCATGTGACATTGGCGCCGAGGTTGAAGGTCCCGAGCCGGCCCAGCGCGCTGGTCTGCAGCACAGCGCCCGCGCCCAGCTGATGCGCCGCCGCCAGCTCCAACTGCATGGAGCCGAGCGTACGGTATAGGCTACCCTCGAGATAATTTCGCCGCCTTGTGTTGACCACCAGGCTTTGCAGGCCAAGCGCGGCGCTGGTCCGTTTGTCCAGCCCGCGCTCCACCCCGACCCCGCCCCGCCAGGCATGGACCGTACCCACATTGGTCTTGCGCAGGTCGATCAGGTCCCGGTCATCCTGGAGGATGCCGGCCCAGTAAAAGGTCTTGCCCGGTTCGACATTGTTCACGCCCACGGGCTGTGCGAACCGCTCCCTGCGGACCTGGCCTTGGGGCCCGTAGAGTACGACCTCGAGGTCGTTCTGGCCGTAGAAGAGATCGACATCGAGAAATTCGTAGCGGCCGTCGTCGCTATCCGTCTGGGACGCGATCAGCTGACCGTTGCGATAAAGTTCGGCATCCCAGCCCGAGGGCATCGTTCCGCGAATTGTCGTGCTGGAGAAGCGTGACTGCCGGCCAAGCGGCTGATTGCTGATATAGGCACCCCGGCCCACGGCGCTCTGCGCGGTCAATTGACTGCTTTGCGTCTCGACGTCACCAACCGCGATCTGGGTTGCGGCCAGCGGGCCGAGCATTCCGCCCGCAGCATCGTTGCGAAACGCGCTGACCCGCAGCGAATTGGGCTTGAACTGGTTGTCTGAACTGAGCCGCGCATCGACACTGGCACCGGCGACTTCGCCGGCCGCGTAAAACTCGAACCGGCCTGAGGTCTTCGAGGCGGCGGACGAATCGTATCCCACCCGAACGACCGCATCGACCGAGGGTGTCCGCCACATCTTGTATTCGTTCCTGGCGTGCGGATAGGCGGACAGATCGAACGCTTCGCGCTTGGGCCGAAGTCGCGCGGCGCGACTTCGGCGCTCGATCGCTTCGATGAACGGCAATTTCGTGTCGCTTTCGAGCCGGATTGCCGAATTGAACAGGTCCGGCTTGAGGGTGACGCCAAACCACCGTGACAGCGCCTTGGTGTCAACACACCAGCCTTCGGGTGTGTCGAAAATATCTCCATTGACGGGTACCGAACCATTGTTCACGTTTTGTACCCTATTAGCGGCACGATCGAGTGTGAATGTCTGGTCCTCCGAGAACAACCAGCCAGTTGCGCGGCGCGACTTCTTGTCGAGCCGGATGGGCAGGTCGAGTGCCTGAATGACGTCAGCGAGATCCAGGCACACGCCTCTATCCGTCTGATAACCGCGGATTTCGTTCGCCAGCTTGTAGGAGCCGACATTCATTTGCAGCAGAAGGAGATCGTCTTCGCTGGGCTGCCAGGTCTGTTGGCTTGTCTGGGTCTGCGCATTCACCGGACCCGCAACGCCGAGCGCCGCCGCAACTGCGGCGGCGGCAAGGGCCCAGGGGTAATGCGGTGACACCGTAAGGACTTTCGGCCTGATCCGGCCTGCTCAGCCGAGAACCGTGTCGACCACGGCGATCACGGCCCCGCCCGCTTCGGGCATTTCGCGGTATTCGAAGCGCAACTGGCCCTTCATCGCCGCGGTCTGTTCCGGGGTAAGCTCGAACTGCATAATTCGTTCGGACACTTCGCTGTAGATAGCGATGCCGCGCGCAAGGAATATCGGATCGTCACTGCCGGGCCGGGTTACCCGCAGCTCTCCGTAAGTGGATTTGGCTCCGCTGCGGGTTATGGCGAGACGCAGTTCAGGCCCTCGCGGACCCTCGGCGACTTGCGGGTTGCTGATCGCCACCGTGGATTCCAACCGGCCGTGACGGATGATGACCGGAATGGTAACGCCGTACATCGGGATCAGCTTGATACTGATTCCCTGGCTTTCTTCGGGTGTTGCGGTGATCGGGCGCTGCTGCGGAATAGCGCGGAACGACATATGGACGCGGTATTCGCCGTCGGGCAGCTCCGCCCCCGGCCGCGCGGATATACGGACAGCCTGCGGCTGGCCCGGCGGCAGGGTAATCCGGCGCGGAGCATAGCGAACCATCGACAGCGCGGCTTGTTCGAGCTCGTTGGCGGCTTCGGTTTCAACCTCGACCAATTGCCCGGTCGCTGTCATCCGGCGCAGTTCCAGCCCGATGCGGTAGGTCGCTTCTTCGGACCCGATATTGCTGAGAATGACTTCGGTGCCGCGGCGTCCGTCGAGGATGATCCGTGTCGGAGCCACCAGCAGATCGCCTTGCGCGGAGACCGGCGCGGCGGACAGGAGGCTGCCGAACGCGGCAATTGCGGCAACCGCCGAGCCGAGTGAACGGGAAACTTTGTTGGTTATATTCGGTGTCATATTCGGTGTCGATCCCTGGAGGATATCGGCCGCGTTACACGGCGGCTCAGTACTTATCCTGAGGGAGTAGTCGAATAGGGTTAAGATCGGTTAAACATGAGAAGCGCCGGATATTCGAGATCCAAAACAGCGAGGGCCGCGTCCTTGCGGACACGGCCCTCCCAATTCATTACGCGCGGGGAATGCCGTCGTTCGGCATACCTGAAGCGTTTGTTATCTTACGTGTATTCGACGGATACCGTGAAGGTGCCTTGGTAAACGCCGGCAACTTCGGAGCCGTCGAACGCCAGGTCGCCGCCAACCAGGAAGCCTGCGGTACCTACGCCGTCAAGCGCGACCTGATAGAAATCGCCCAGAGGGTCGGCCACCAGGGCCGCATCGGAATTGAGGTTGCTGAGCTCGAGTTCGTCAGCGGCGTCGCCAATGGTCCCGCCAGCGCGCAGCAGAGTGGCTGTCGGCGTATCGAACACGATAGTGACGTTCTTCAGAGCGGTGCCTGTAGTGATGCTGAAGGCCGCCAGTTCGGTGGTTCCGCTGCACACGATGGCGGCAGCGGAGCAATCGAGAGTGCCGGTCGCGGCATCGAGCGATACGGTGCCCGCGCCGGTTATGACCATCGCACCGAAATCAAGCGAACTGCCGGTGTCGAGTTCCAAGGTAAGCGCGGTCAGGATTTCGGCAAATGCGTCAGCCTGAGCGCTATCCTGAGCGTGCGCGACAGTAGACATGCCGAGCGATGCGGCGACGACTGCGCTTGCAGCGCCGAAACGGAGAAACTTCTTCATATGATGTGGTCCTTATTGATGGTCTTCGATCCCGTCGGGGAAGACCATTCCGGCTCCCCGCCGAATGAACGCCCCTGTCCATCCGAGAAGCCCTAAGTAGAACCACTGCGTTCAATCTTTGCTTCTGGTTATGGTTAACGGATAAACCCTTTGCGGTTAACCTTTACGGGCAACCAGCCTGGCTCTCCGAAAGAGTATCTGGCTGTAAATCAGTTATTTATCAGATATCGCCGCCCGTCAGACGCTGGCAGACCAGGTCCAGCTGGTCGAGGGTACGATAGCGGATCGTGACCGTTCCGGACCTCGGATCGACATCCGTCTTGATCTTCACGGCCAGCCCGAGAAACTCTTCGAGATGCCCTTGCACCGCCGCAATATCGGCATCCTTTGCCGGGTCGCGGGAAGTCCTTGCCTTGCGACGTTCCGATTCGGAATGCGCGGGTGAGGTGCCGGCCTTTACCAGCCGTTCGACATCCCGCACCGACAGTTTCTGGTCCACCGCCTGCCGTGCAAGCGCGGCGGCGTTATCATAGCCGATCAGCGCCCGTGCATGGCCCATGGACAGCGCGCCTTGTTCCACCAAGGTCAGGATCTCAACCGGCAGGCCCAGTAACCGCTGGAGATTGGCGACATGGCTACGCGATTTGTCGACCAGTTTGGCGATCTCGCCCTGGCTCATCCCTTCCTCGTCGGCCAGCTGCTGGTAGGCGCGCGCTTCCTCGACGGGATTGAGGTCTTCCCGCTGGATGTTCTCGATCAGCGCCAGCGCCATCACCTCGCGCGGGTCGAGATCGCGCACCAGCGCCGGTATTTCGTGCAATTGCGCCTTCTGCGCCGCCCGCCACCGCCTTTCGCCAGCCACAAGTTGATAGCGCCCGCCGGCGAGCGGGCGAACGATGATCGGCTGGATTACCCCGCGCGCGGCAATCGAGGCCGACAGCTCGGCCAGCGCGGCTTCGTCGAAATGGCGGCGCGGTTGACCTGGCAGGGGTTCGATCGAGGCGATTGCGAGCGATGCCAGTCCGGACCGGGCCGCGCCGCCTGCAGCCCCGGACTGGGCACTGCCCGACGGCACATCCTGATCGGTGACAGCACCGCGCACCAGCGGTTCCTCGCGGCGGGTTTCGCCCATCAGGGCGCTCAATCCCTTGCCCAGCTTCTTTTTTCCTTCCGCAGCCGCGCGGGCCGGTACGGAAAAGCGAATCGGATCGGCGTGGGGGTTGCTCATGCGGCTTTCCTCTGTTCGGGCAAACGTCCGATCAATTCGCGGGCGAGAGCGATATAGGCGCGGCTGCCCGCGCAGGAATGGTCGTAAACCAGCGCGGGCAGGCCGTGACTGGGCGCTTCCGACAGCCGGACATTGCGCGGAATGACCGATTCGAAGACCAGTCCGGCGAGGCAGTCACGCACATCGTCCGCCACCTGGTCGGTCAGCCGGTTGCGCCGGTCGAACATTGTCAGGACAATCCCGATAATGCCGAGATCCGGATTGAAGCGCTGCTGGACCCGTTCGACCGTCAGCAACAATTGGCTCAGACCCTCCAGCGCGAAGAATTCGCATTGCAGCGGAACCATCAATGTATCGGCGGCCCCAAGCGCATTCAGGGTCAGCAAGCCGAGCGATGGCGGGCAATCGATGAAACAGATATCATGCGCCGTATGTCCGGCGAGCGCATCGCGCAGGCGCGCCGTGCGGTCTTCGACGCTGACCAACTCCACCTCGGCACCGCTGAGATCGACCGTTGCGGGAATAATGTCGAGATTGGGAATATTGGTCGGCAGAATGCACTCGTGCAGGGCGACCTGATCGACCAGTATGTCGTAGCTCGAGCGGACGCGGGCCTCGACCTCGATACCCAGTCCGGTGGACGCGTTACCTTGGGGATCGAGGTCGAGCAGCAGCGTCTTCCATCCCGTTGCGGCCATCGCGGTTGCAATGTTGATGGCAGTGGTGGTCTTGCCCACTCCGCCCTTCTGATTGGCTATCGCGATGGTTATCATGGAATATACCTTGTTGATTTAGCTTAATTTTCCGACAATTATGCCCGATTCCCGGTCGGTGACCGACTGTTTCACGTGGAACAGCTGTTTTTGCTTCGTATCCAGTGCATTCAATTCTTGCGCCGCAGACCGCCCTTTCGGCAACAGCCAGACGGTTTCGCTTGTGGAAAATCGAGCGGACAAATCGAGAATCGTAGCCAGCGGCGCAAAGGCTCGAGCCGATATGACCGAAACCGGGACAGTTTCCACCTGCTCGAGCCGCTTTCCGATTACCTGGCAATAGGGAAGTTCCAGCTCGCCCGTCACGCGTAGCAACCACTCGATCCTGCGCCTGCGGGATTCCACGAGCATGACCGGCCATTCAGGCCGCATGATGGCAATGATAACGCCGGGGAGCCCTGCTCCGGTGCCCAGATCAAGCCACCGCCCTGTTTCACGTGGAAAATACTCCAGAAGCTGCGCGCTGTCCGCAATATGCCGCTGCCAGACAACTTCCAGCGACGGCTTCGCCACCAGATTCTGCAGTGCGCTCTCCGCTGTCAACATCGCCACGAAGCGGTCCAGCTTTTCCATCGCTGCGGCATCGCATAGCCTGGCAACGTAGGCTCGGGCTGAGGATTCCCCCGTAATCACGCCGCCTGCCGCTCGCGGCGGCGCGCGAACACCAGAACCGCCGACAGCGCGGCGGGCGTGATCCCGGCGACTCTGCCGGCTGCCGCCAGGTTTTCAGGCCGTGCCTTGGCCAGCCGCTCGGTCATCTCATTCGAGAGCCCTGGAACCGAACCATACGGGAAGTCGGCACCGAGGAGGACTGCTTCACTGGCGCGCAATTCGCGCAGCTCGCTTTCCTGCCGCGCCAGATAGGGTGCGTAAGCGGCGTCCTCGGCAATTTCCTGCCCCACCTCGTCGTCGGGTTCCAGTCCGGCAGGAAGCCAAGGCGATACAGTCTTCAGGCTGATCCCGCCGAACCGCAGCCAGTCACTAAGCGGCTTGGTCCCATTGTCACGGCGCACAGGAAGACCCGCCGATTCGAGCTCGGCTGCAGAAACCACTGTGGTCATGGCCGCAGCCCAGGCGTCGCTGCGCTCACACCGCGCGGCAAACCAGGCCTGGCGTTCCGGACCGATACATCCCGCCTCCAGACCGAGCGGTGTGAGGCGGGTGACGGCGTTATTTGCCCGCAATCTGAGGCGGTACTCGGCGCGCGAGGTCAGCATCCGATAGGGTTCGGTCACGCCGTGCAACGTCAGATCATCGACCATGACGGCGATATAGGAATTTGCCCGGTCGAGCTTCGCCGGCTCACGCCCGGAAACCGCAGCAGCCGCGTTCATGCCTGCGACCAGTCCCTGCGCGGCTGCTTCCTCGTAGCCGGTGGTGCCGTTGATCTGTCCGGCGCAATAGAGACCAGGAATATCGGCCACTTCCAGCCCGCTGGTGAGGCAGCGCGGATCGATGTGATCATATTCAACCGCGTAACCGGGCACGGCGATCTCGGCCCGTTCCAGCCCTTCCATGCTTTGCACCATGGCGATCTGGACATCGGTCGGCAGCGAGGTGCTGATCCCGTTGGGATAGACCAGATGCGTCGACAACCCTTCCGGTTCGAGAAAGACCTGGTGCCCGTCCCGATCACCGAAGCGGTGGATCTTGTCTTCGATCGAAGGGCAATAGCGCGGCCCTTCCGCACCGATCGCGCCCGAAAACAGCGGCGAGCGGTCAAGATTGGCGCGAATGATATCGTGGCTTCGCGCGTTGGTGCGGGTGATCGCGCAAAACACCTGCGGGTTCAGGCGCCGCGGCGTCATCGGCGACATCGTCCATGGTTCGCTGTCGGAAGTTTGCTCCGCGAGCCGCGCCCAATCGATCGTGCGGCCGTCGATGCGCGGCGGAGTGCCCGTCTTGAGCCGCGCCATCGGCAGCTTCGCTTCGCGCATCTGTGCCGCAAGCTTGCTGGCCGAAGCCTCTCCGATCCGCCCGCCAGTCAGCCGCTCCTCTCCGCGAAAAAGCGTTCCACCAAGGAAAGTACCGGTGCACAGGACAACCGTTTCGGCCATCAGGACCGTGCCATCGGCGAGGATCAGACCAGCCACCTTGCCCGAACGGAACAGCAATTCGGCCGCCTCGCCCGCGATCAGCTGCAGATTGCCCTGCATCCGTATCTGGCGCTGAACAGAGGCCTTGAACAGCCTCCGGTCCGCCTGGACACGCGGACCCCAGACGGCACTGCCCTTCGACCGGTTGAGCATCCGGTAATGGATCGCCGCGGCATCAGCGGCCTTGCCGATCACCCCATCAAGAGCGTCGACCTCGCGGACCAGATGGCCCTTGCCCAACCCGCCAATGGCCGGATTGCAGCTCATTGCGCCAATCGTGTCCAGTTCGAAGTTCACCAGCCCGGTGCGCATACCCATCCGCGCGGCCACGGCAGCGGCCTCGACCCCGGCGTGCCCGCCGCCGACAATCAGGATCTGGAAATTATGCATGATCGCCCGATAGTCGAGCCGCCCCCGCCGGTCAAAGGGTCTCGCGGCGGACTGCCCTGTGTTTCACGTGAAACACCCGCCCGTCGTTCCGCGCTGAAACGCTACTTGCCGATGCAGAACCTGCTGAACAGCGTATTAAGCATATCCTCGGTCGCGCTGCGGCCAATCAACCGGTCGAAGGCCGACCGCGCGCTGCGCAGGCTTTCGCCGATCAGCAACAGATCCCCGGCGGGCGAGATCTCGCTCAGGCTTGCGAGAGCTTCGGCAAGCAGCGTGTGCTGCCGGTCACTCAGCGCGACCTGCCCAGGATTCGGCAGAGCAGCTGCCGCATGGGCGATCAGGCGGCGGCGCAACTCATCCATTCCCTCCCCGGTAGCTGCGGAAATCCGCATTTCGGGTGATGATGTGCGATTTCGGTTGCCAAGGTCGATCTTGGTCTCGATCTCCCAGGCATCGGGCGGTCCCTGCCCTTCGTCTCCCAGCCACAGGACGAGGTCTGCCTTGCCGAGCGCGGCTCTGGCGCGTTCGATCCCGATGAGCTCGATGGGGTCCGTGCTGACTTCGTGCAGGCCTGCGGTATCGAGAAAGGTGAAGGGTATGCCCGCAATCGCGCAGGTTCGCTGCAAGACATCGCGCGTAGTGCCGGCCGTGGGCGCGGTAATGGCGGCCTCATCCTCGACTAACGCATTGAATAGAGTTGATTTCCCTGAATTTGGCGGCCCTGCGAGGACGACCCGGAAGCCTTCTTTCAAGGCCCGAGCCCGGGGCCGCGCCAGCCACTCACCAATAACGGACTGAAGCGCGCCGAGCCCTTCGGCGAAGGACGGAGGAAGATCGGCAGAGTCTTCCTCGTCGGAGAAATCGAGGACTGCCTCAATTTGCGCGGACAGCGTCAGGACCTGGCCTCGCCATTCCTCGACCACCCGCGACAGCCCCCCTCCCAGCAGCGCCATTGCCGACCGGCGCTGCAGTTCGGTTTCCGCCTCAAGCAGATCGGCGAGACCTTCCGATTCGGCCAGATCGAGCCTGCCGTTGATAAATGCGCGGCGGGTAAATTCGCCGGGCTCCGCGCGGCGGAGGCCATCCATGCCCGCCAGCACGCCTTCCACCGCAGCGATAACCGCCCGGCCCCCGTGGAGGTGAAGCTCTGCGGTATCTTCCCCGGTGGCATTGTGCGGCCCAGGCAGGAACAGCACCAACGCATGGTCCAGCACACCGCCGTCGCTATCCTTCAGATACCGCGCCACGGCCCGCCGGGGCGGAGGTAGTTTGCCCGCGAGACGCTGTAACGCGTCCGCCGCGCCGGGACCGCTGATCCGGATCACCCCGATCCCGGCGGGCGCAGATCCGCTGGAAAGGGCGAAAATAGTGTCCATGATTACAGTATCATACGAGCGAACTGCGCACGCAATTGCAGATCAGTCACCCTTCTTGGCGGTACCCTTGCCCATCATCCCGCCGCTGGCTGCGTTCAGGCCGCCCTCGACGAAGTTCTGGAACAGTTTGAGTCCAACCTGGCCCATCGGAGCGAGTTGCTTGGCGTAATCCTGCAGCTGCTCGGGATTGGAGACGCCCTTCATCGCCTTGGTGATGGTGTCGACATAGATGTCGTTGGCCTTACCCACATCGGGCAGCCCCATGAAGGTCCGCGCCTCCTCCGGTGTGCATTCAATTTCCACATGGACCTTCATCGCGTTTCCTCCGTTGGGCTTGTATAATGGCAGCCCTGTCCCGCACTGCACTTCACGGCGCACTTCACGGTGCAGAGTGTTGACCATTAGGTGAGTTTGGTAAAGCCTGCACGCAAGAGGCTGGCTATAATTGTCCGAAGCCGATCAACCCGAAGCATCTCCGCGAAACAACGAGGATCCACCATGAACGATACCGCCACCATTCCCACCCTCTCCGGCGAATCCAGCTTCGAAGCCTATGTTGCGCGGCCGGCCGGCAGTCCGAAAGCGGCCATCCTGGTGATCCAGGAAATCTTCGGCGTGAATCCGGGTATCCGGGCAAAGTGCGATAAATGGGCCGAGGCCGGCTATCTCGCGGTTGCCCCCGACCTGTTCTGGCGGATGGAACCGAACATCCAGCTCGATCCCGACGTCGAGGAAGAATTCAACCGCGCGCTAAGCCTGTTTGGCAAATACGACCCAGACGACGGGGTGAAGGACATCGAGGCGACCATCCACTGGATCCGGCGCGAAGCGGGCGTGCCCAAGGTGGGCTGCGTCGGCTACTGCCTGGGAGGGAAACTCGCCTATATGGCGGCGACTCGGACAGATGTGGATGCGAGCGTCGGATATTACGGGGTGATGATCGACCAGATGCTGCACGAGGCGAAGGCCATCGCCCATCCGCTGATGCTGCACATCCCCACCGCCGATCACTTCGTCAGCGCCGAGGCACAAAAGGCGATGCACGGCGGGCTGGATAGCCATCCCAAGGTGACGCTGCACGATTACGAAGGGCTCGATCACGGCTTCGCCACCGAAAGCGGTCAGCGCCGGGACGAGGCAGGCGCGCAGCTCGCCGATAGCCGGACGGCGGAGTTTTTCGCGAGACACCTGTTGCAGCAGGGCTGATCTGCGCGCCCGCGCGGCGGCGGCAGCGAACCCGAAGCTGGAAACCTGAGAGAAGGTGCCAATCAGGGCTTCTTCTCTCCCGCGGGATTACTGGTTCATCGTCGCGAAGAAATCTTCGTTGGTCTTGGAATCCTTCATCTTGTCGAGCAGGAATTCCATGGAATCGATTGTGCCCATCTGCATCAGGATGCGGCGCAGGACCCACATTTTGGAGAGCTTGTCCTTCTCGACCAGCAATTCTTCCTTGCGGGTGCCGGATTTTCCGACATCCAGCGCAGGGAAGATGCGCTTGTCGGCGACTTTCCGGTCGAGGACGATTTCCGAATTGCCGGTGCCCTTGAATTCCTCGAAGATAACTTCGTCCATCCGGCTGCCGGTATCGATCAGTGCGGTGGCAATGATCGACAGCGACCCGCCTTCCTCGATATTCCGCGCCGCGCCGAAGAACCGCTTGGGACGCTGCAAGGCGTTGGCGTCGACGCCGCCGGTCAGTACCTTGCCGCTGCTGGGAACCACCGTGTTGTAAGCGCGGCCCAGACGGGTGATGGAATCGAGCAGGATCACCACGTCGCGCTTGTGCTCGACCAGGCGCTTGGCCTTCTCGATAACCATTTCGGCAACCTGCACATGGCGTGTCGCGGGTTCGTCGAAGGTGGAGGAGATTACCTCGCCCTTCACGCTGCGCTGCATGTCGGTGACTTCTTCGGGCCGCTCATCCACCAGCAGCACCAGCAGGAACACCTCGGGGTGATTGTCCGTGATCGCCTTGGCGATGTTCTGCAGCAGCACGGTCTTGCCGGTGCGGGGCGGGGCCACGATCAGCGCGCGCTGGCCCTTGCCCTGCGGCGAGATGATGTCGATCACCCGCGCGGATTTGTCGACCACGGTGGGATCGAGCGTATCGAGATTGAGCTTTTCGTCGGGATAGAGTGGGGTGAGGTTGTCGAAATTGGTCCGCAGCCGAACTTGGTCGGGATCTTCGAAATTAACGCTCGCCAGGCTGGTCATCGCGAAATAGCGTTCGCCATCCTTGGGCGCCCGGATTTCGCCTTCCACCGTATCGCCGGTGCGCAGGCCCCATTTGCGGATCTGGTTGGGCGAAACATAGATATCGTCCGGCCCGGCGAGGTAATTCGCTTCGGGGCTGCGCAGGAAGCCGAAGCCGTCCTGCAGCACTTCGATCGTGCCGATACCCATGATCTGGTCGGTATATTCCTCGTCCTCGGCCAATTCGCGCAGGATGCAGAACATCAGGTCCTGGCGGCGCATGGTGGACGCGCCTTCGACCCCCAGTTCTTCCGCCATACTGACCAGTTCGGCGGGGGGCTTGGCTTTGAGTTCTCTGAGATGCATGGGAGTAAATCCGATAAGTCTGGCCCGAATATCCGCACGCGGAAACCCGGGAATTTTCAAGATAGGCGGCAGGTCGTCAGGGCTTGGAGAAAGCAGACCCGGCTTCGATTAACGGCGAAGCCTCAGCCGAACAGGCCTTGCAAATACGCCGACACGGCGCGCGCGTCAATTGGCCTCTTCAGAACGGCTTGACGATCACCAGCACGACAATGATCGCGGCGGCCACACCGGGCACTTCGTTGAGCAGGCGCAGTTTTCTGCCGGTCAGCGGACGCTCGCCGCGGGCCAGCTTGCGGGCATAGGCGGACAGATAGCCATGATAACCCGACAGCAAAAGCACCAGCAGCAGCTTGGCGTGGAACCAGCCCTGCGCAAAGGCGCCGATCGATCCCGCCAGTGCCAGCCCGAACAGCCACACGAGGATCATCGAGGGCCGAAGGATGATCTTCAGCAGCTTTTGTTCGCGGTCCACCCAGCGCGCTTCTTCGGGCGAACCCGCTTCGGCTTCCTGATGATAGACGAAGAACCGCGGCAACATGAACAGCCCCGCCATCCAGAAAATCACGAAAATGACATGGCCAGCCTTGAGCCAGAGATAGACCATCGAAAGCACGTCCTGCATGGGAGGGATGTAGCGAAGGGTGCCGTCAAAAGCACCCCTCGTAATGAATTTAGCCGCGCCAGCCGCGCACGGTGGAAATCAGCTGCTCGACATGGGTGATCGGGGTGAACTGGCCGATTCCGTGGCCGAGGTTGAACACATGCGGGCGGTCCGCAAAACATTCGAGGATGCGCACTGCTTCCTCGTCCAGCGCTTCCCCCCCGGCGAGCAGCAGCAGCGGATCGATATTGCCCTGGACCGGCATTCCCGCGGGCAATACCCGCGCTGCCCAGACCGGGTCGATGGTTTCGTCGATCCCGAGCGCGTCGACGCCGGTTTCCCGCGCATAGGCCGGCAGTTTCTCACCCGCCCCCTTGGGAAACCCGATGATAGGCACATCGGGATACCGCGCCTTTACCGCCGCTGTGATGGCGGCGTTGGGCGCGATTACCCAACGTTCGAATTCGGCCGGAGCCAGGCTGCCCGCCCAGCTGTCGAACAATTGCACCGCTTCCGCGCCGGCTTCGATCTGTCCGGCGAGATATTCCACAGTAACCGACACGATCGCATCGATGATCGCCTGGAACGCCTGCGGATCGCGGTAGGCCAGGGCGCGCGTTTCATGCTGATCGCGGCTGCCTTCACCGGCCACCATATAGGTCGCGACAGTCCACGGACTTCCGGCAAAGCCCAGCAAGGTGGTCTCAGGCCCCAATTGCGCCTTGACCCTGGCCACGGTCCGGTAAATCGCTTCGAGGTGCTGTGGTGCCGCTTCCAGGCCCTCCAGCGCGGCATCCAGCAGCCGGGGCGACAGGCGCGGACCTTCACCGGCCAGGAATTCGAGCTTCTGGCCCATGGCGTGTGGTACGATGAGGATGTCGGAAAACAGGATTGCGCCGTCGAAGCCGAACCGGCGCACTGGCTGGATCGTTACTTCCGCCGCGGCATCGGCATCGTAGACCAGGTCCAGAAATCCGCCCTTTTCGCTGCGCAATGCGCGGTATTCGGGCAGGTAGCGTCCGGCCTGACGCATCAGCCACATGGGCGTCTGCGTGCCGCGATGTCCGCGCAAGGTTTCCAGCAAAAGACCAGGCATCGAGTGAGTCCAATCAAAATAATAAAGTATATAATAAGGATTGTAGGAGTCTGTTGGTCCTGTGGATTTCGGGGACAAGCCGGCTTTGCCCGACTTGTCCCTGCCTGGCGATATCGCGGCCCTTGTCGAATCCGCACGGTTGCGCGTCAAGCGATAGCTGTCCCCACTGTCCCCAGCCTGTCGATAACAGACTTATCCCGGCCGCAAGTCCGGGTCCAATGACCTGTCAGCGGGGAGCGAATTCCCGTCGGAACTTGTCGCCGCACTTGTCCCGTGGTTTATGCCGGAACTTGTCCACACGCCCCTTTCCCCGCGAGGAGCCGATAGGCGCGTCCTCCAGCAGCAGGCCGAACATGAGTCAATTGCACTTGCATCTGGTGTCCGATTCAACCGGGGAAACGCTGGAAATGGTCGCCAATGCCGCCCTCGCGCAATTCGAGAATGCCAAGATTGTCCGCCATTTCTGGCCGATGGTGCGTTCGCGCCAGCATCTCGACCGCATCGTCCCCGATTTGGCGGATAATCCCGGTCTGGTGCTGTTCACGCTCGTCAATCCCGAGACCCGCGACCGGCTGGAGGAACATTGCCGCCAGCTCGGGCTGCCGGCGGTTCCGGCTCTCGACGCGGTCACCGCCGCCCTGGAAACCCAGCTCGGCCAGGAAGCGCACGGACGTCCGGGCCGTCAGCATATCATGGACGCCGCCTATTTCGGCCGGGTCGACGCGATCCACTTTACCATCGCGCATGATGACGGGGTGGGATCGGAGGATTGGGAAGATGCCGATATCGTGCTCGCCGGGGTTTCGCGGTGTTCCAAGACGCCGACCAGCATTTATCTCGCTAACCGCGGATACAAGACCGCCAATATTCCGCTGGTGATCGAAAGCCCCCCGCCCGCCGCGCTGTTCGGGTTGCAGCACCCCTTGGTGGTAGGTCTGACCACCGCGCCGGACCGGCTGGTCCAGATCCGCCGTAACCGGCTCCTCAGCATGAACGAAACCGCCGAAACCTCCTATGTCGACAGCGACCGGGTGCGCGAGGAAATCCAGTACGCCCGGCGGATGTTTGCCGACAATGGCTGGCCGGTGATCGACGTGACCCGCCGCTCGATCGAGGAAACCGCCGCCGCAGTCATCAAGCTGCTCAACGAACGCGGCAAGCTGGAGACCCCTTCGCACCGCGGGCCGAAACCGATATGAGCGGGAAGCGATGATCGTCCTTGCTTCCAAAAGCTCTTCGCGCAGGGCGATGCTGAACGCGGCCGGGGTAGCCTATGAAGCCGTGACCGCCGATCTGGACGAGCGCGCGCTGGAGGCGGAGCTGGACGGCCAGCCATCGGCGGAAATTGCCCTCGCTCTGGCCCGCGCCAAGGCGGCTGCGCTGTCGGGCCAATATCCGGGCCGGATCATCCTCGGCAGCGATTCGCTGGTCTCAGTAGAGGGCAAACGGTTCGACAAGCCCGCGGACCGCGCCGCGGCGGCGCAGCATCTGCGGTATTTCTCGGGCAAGACGATGGATCTTCACAGCGCGGCGGCGCTCGTCCGCGACGGCGAGATCCTGTGGCATCATGCAGACCGGGCGCAGCTGAAGGTGCGCGCTTTGTCGGACGAATTCATCGAGCTCTATCTCGCCGCCGAATGGCCCGAAGTGTCGCACTGCGTCGGCGTATTCCGGATCGAGGCGCGCGGCGTGCAATTGTTCGAATCGATTGTCGGCGACCAGTTTACCGTCCTGGGTATGCCGCTGTTGCCGCTGCTTGCGGCGCTGCGCGATCTGGGGGAGCTGCCGTCATGAGCCGTGCCGGTATCCCCTATGCCGAAGTGATCGGCGATCCGATCGCCCAGTCGAAATCGCCCGCGATCCATAATTTCTGGCTCGAAAGGCTTGGTATCGAGGCGGAATACCGCGCGGTGCGGGTAACCGCAGACGGACTTGCAGATTATCTCGCCGAGCGGCGAAACGATCCCGCCTGGCGCGGCTGCAATGTGACCATGCCGCTCAAGCTTGCCGTCATGCCGCTGCTGGACTCTCTCGACGAGGCCGCGCGTACAATCGGCGCGGTGAACACAATTTACCCGGGCTTGGGCCGCCTGCTGGCCGGCACCAACACCGACGCCGCCGGATTTCTGGAGCCGCTGGCGGCGGAGCTGGGGGACAGCCATTATTTCCGCATGGCGCGGATCATCGGAGCGGGCGGCGCGGCGCGCGCGATCGTTTCCGCGCTTGGCAGCCGGGGCTTCACGCTGGTGGTGGCCGCACGTGATCCCGCCAAGGCGCGCGCCCTGCTGGACGAGCTTGCCGCCGGAAGCGATCACCATGCCGCCAGCCTGTCCCATTTTGCCAATCCCACCGACTTTGCCTTCGATGCCCGCGAGGGATGCTGCGATCTGGTGATCAATGCCAGCCCATTGGGAATGCACGGATCGCCGCCCTTGCGATTCGACTTCAGCCATGCCCCGCCGGGCAGTATCGTCTATGATATAGTGACAGACCCGGTGGAAACTGAGTTTCTGATTGGAGCCAGGGCCGCCGGTTTTCGCACGGTGGACGGATTGTCGATGCTGATCGGGCAGGCCGCGGCAGCGTTTGAACTGTTTTTCGGCGTTGCACCGCCGCGAGAATGCGATGCCGAACTGCGCGCGGCGCTGATGCAATGAGCACATTCGGCCATCATCTGATTCTGGGGCTTACCGGATCCATCGGCATGGGCAAATCGACCGTGGCGCGGATGTTCGAGGATGAAGGCGTTCCCGTGTTCGATGCCGACGCCGCGGTCCATGTTCTGCAAGGGCCTGGCGGCGCCTTGCTCGATGCGATCGAAGCAGAATTCCCCGAATCGACCGGTCCCGGCGGGGTCGACCGGGTGAGATTGGGGGAACAGGTGTTCAAGGATCCCGAGGCGCTCGCCCGGCTGGAGGGGATCGTGCATCCCGCGGTCGCCGAACTGCGCTCGGAATTCCTGCTCGAACACGCCGGTGCGCCGATCCTGCTGTTCGACATCCCGCTGCTGTTCGAAAAGGGCGGCGAAAAGCGGGTGGACCAAATTGTGGTCGTTTCGGCCCCGGCTGAAATCCAACGCCAGCGGGTGCTTGGCCGCCCCGGCATGACGGCCGAAAAATTCGCCCATATCCTCAGCCTGCAGGTGCCCGATGCGGACAAGCGCGCCCGCGCCGATCATGTGATCGATACTTCGGGCAGCCTCGACGAGACGCGCCAGGCGGTGCGCGAACTTGTCGCGCAGCTCAAACGGTCCCGCGCCGCCGACTGACCGGCGTATTTTGGATCGATTGACCCTTGCGCACCGCCACCCGCGCGCCGATACTATAGCTGATGCGCGAGATAGTCTTCGATACAGAAACCACCGGTCTCGACCCCCGTAGCGGGGACCGCATGGTCGAAATCGGCTGCGTCGAAATGATCAACAAGGTCGCCACCGGGCGCACTTACCACGCCTATTTCAATCCTGAGCGGGATATGCCCGCCGGGGCCGAGGCGGTCCACGGCCTCTCGTCGGCCTTCCTGTCGGACAAGCCGCTTTTTTCCCACACGGTCGAGGAATTGCTGGATTTCCTCGAGGACGCGCCGCTCGTCGCGCATAATGCCGGATTCGATTTCGGATTTCTCAATGCGGAGCTGACCATCGTGTCGCGGGAACCGGTGTGCACCAGCCGGATGGTCGATACCGTTGCGATTGCGCGCAAGAAGCATCCGGGGGCAAAGCTGTCGCTCGATGCGCTGTGCAGCCGCTACGGGGTCGATCGCAGCCACCGGGTCAAGCACGGCGCTCTGCTCGATGCCGAATTGCTCGCCCAGGTCTATGTCGAACTGACCGGCGGCCGCCAGATCGGGCTGGAGCTGGCCGCCGAGACGGTGCAGATCGAGGTCCCCGCCGGCGTGCTGTCCGACGCGCCGCCGCGGTCCGACCGCCGTGCGCCGCGGGCCCATGCGGCGAGCGCGGCAGAACTCGGCCGACATCTGGAATTTCTCCAGAAAATTCAGTCCCCGCTTTGGGGGCGATGAAGCGATCCTCAACCCGCGAGCCGCCATCATTTTGCTTGGCGGCGCGCGATAACGAAAGGGTAGTAGCGATGGATATTCGTGTTTCAGGCCACCAGTTGGATACCGGAGCCGCGCTCCAGGATCATGCGGCGGACCGCTTGAACGCCATCGTCGAGAAATATTTCAACCGGGCGCTGTCCTCCCAGGTTACCTTCGGCAAGGCGCCTGCCGGGGCGTTCAGCTGCGACATCGTTACCCACGTAATGCAGGGGATGATCGTGAAGAGCCACGGCGTGGCGCAGGATGCCCACCAGGCGCTGGATCAGGCGGTTAACAAGATCGATACCCAGCTGCGGCGGTACAAGCGGCGGCTGAACGATCGCCACGAACAGGCCGCCCATTCGGTCCAGGAAGAAGAAGCGGCTTACCGCATCTTTGCGGCTCCCGAGCCCGATGAATTCGAAGAAATGGCCGATGCACCGCTGATCGTGGCGGAAACCAAGGTCGATATTCCCGAATCCAGCGTGGCCGACGCGGTCATGATGCTCGATTTGCGGCACACCAACGCCATGTTCTTCAAAAATGCTGGAACCGGACGCCATAATATGGTGTATCGCCGCAACGATGGATCGATCGGCTGGGTCGAACCGCACTGATGTCTGACATCGGGATCCAGACAGTCCGCGATTAGGGCACGCTGCCCTGAATTCGCTGGATGGTTTCGCAGATCGAACGTGCGAAACCCGGTAGTGCTTCGGAGATAGCTATGCGCGGAACGCGAATCGTCGCGCCCAGTTGTGGCATAGCCCTAGAGGATGGATCCCCCCCTCCCCTGCAAAGATCGGAACCATGTACGCAAACCTGAAACTTTCGCGAGCTGCCGTGGCGACCTGCGGTGCCGACAGCAAGGCGGCTGTCCTGGCGGCGCTGTCTGCCTGTTTTGCCGATGCCTACGACCTGGACCGGGCAACGGTTCTGGAAGGGCTGGAGGAACGCGAGCGCCTCGGGAGTACCGGATTCGGCCGCCGGGTCGCCATTCCGCACGCGCGGGTCGGTGGTATCGAATTCCCGGTCGTTGCCTTGATCAAGCTCGATGCCCCGGTGGATTTCAAAGCCGCTGACGGCATACCGGTCGATTTGGTCTTCGGTCTGTTGTCCCCGCCTAACGCCGGTGCGGGCCATCTGCACGCGCTCGCCGCGATCTCCCGCATGATCCGCGATGAGAAAATCTACGATGCTCTGCAGCGCGCCGAGGATGCGGATGCGCTGTTTGCCACTCTCACCAATCTGCCCGACAGCGTCATTGCGAACGATAATCCAGGCGGAGCGGCCCGTGAAAGCGCCTGACGCACCCGTTTCTGACCCCGCAGCCGGTTCCGGTGCGGACCTGCATTACCGGGCGCTGGAACGGCTGTACCGGTCTGCCCCGGTCAATGCCCTGTTCGATTCCAGCCTCCATATCGAAGGCGAGGGCAGCGCGCGGTTGATCTTCCAGGTCACCGAAAGCTGCTATCATGCCGCAGGCGCTGCGCATGGCACGATCTATTTCAAGATGCTCGACGATGCCGCCTTCTATGCCGCCAACACTCTCGTTACCGATCGTTTTCTGCTGACCACCTCGTTCAACCTTCACTTCACCAAGCCCGTCCGGAACGGCCAGGTAATCGCCGAAGGCCGCTGGATCAGCGGCCGCCGCCGTGTCTATGTCGCCGAATCGCGGTTGATCGACGAAGAAGGGGACGAAATCGGACGCGGTACCGGCACCTTCATGCGTTCGCGCATCTTGCTCTCCAGCTTGCCCGGCTACAGCGCGGCGCGGGAATGACCGGGATGGATGCCCGGCTCCCGGCTCACCTCGAAGTTTCCGGTCTGCTCCGGATGGCGGAAGCAGATGGCGGCTTTGCGGCAGTGCTCGCCAAAGGGGAGCGCGATGCGGGAACCATACTGGTCCTGACCATGGAAAAGGGCCGGAACCGGGTGCTGTACGAACGTATGCCGCAGCTCGATGGGTCCCGCAAGTTCGTGCCGGTCAAAGAGCACGATATGGATAATGTGGAGGAATTCGATGAATATCTGGCCCGTCGCAAGCGGCAGGACGGCGATCTCTGGATTGTGGAAGTAGACATCGCAAATCCAGAACGGTTCATCGCAGCCCTCAATCCCTGAGTTGACTTAGTTTCAAATGAACCTATTTGGCGCCGAGCTTCCGAAAGCGAGGGCGGCCACGATAACACCCGGTTATCTGGTTTGCACGCAGACGGGTGGCGGCCGGCAGGCCAATAGCGGACCGTACTACGAATTTCTTCCCACGGTCCCAGCCTGCGTCTGAGCGCGTCAACCGCCCTAACGAATGAGTAGATGAGTCGTAAGGCCCAGTTTGCCGGCCTGATCGCGATTGCCGCGACCGGGACCGTAGTTTTTGCCAGCGCCAGCGCCGCGAGTTCAAGCGCTATTGCCCAACAGGGCGAATCCGCGGAAATTTCCGCACTCCCTCTTACCGACGAAACCGTGCCGGTGTTCGTGTCCGAGGAAGTGGTCCAACCGCTTCCGGCAGAACCAGCGTCCGAGGGCGCGCCGCAGGCATCGTCGTTGAAGCAGCTTATTTCCGCCGTTCACGCACCGGATGCGCTGTCTCCCGAAATGGAATGCCTCGCCGGGGCCGTCTATTTCGAATCGCGCGGCGAACCCGTGGACGGGCAGCTAGCCGTGGCCCAGGTGGTAGTGAACCGGGCCGAATCCCGCCAGTTCCCTTCGAGCTATTGCGGCGTAGTGTACCAGCGCTCGCAGTTTTCCTTCATCAAGGGCGGCGCCATGCCGCACATCAAGCGCAGTTCGGCCGCATGGACCCGCGCCAAGACCATTGCCCGCATTGCCCACGAGGGGATGTGGGACAGCGAGGTCGGCGATTCGCTCTATTTCCATGCGAACTACGTGCGGCCGAAATGGAGCCGCACGAAAATCGCCCGCGCGACGATCGACAGCCATATCTTTTACCGCTGATCGCGGATCAGGACCGGATTTCGAACCACACCGGGGCGTGATCGCTGGCCTTTTCGCGCCCGCGGTGGTCCTTGTCCACGCCTGCGGCGACCAGCCGGTCCGCCAGTTCGGGCGACAGCAGCATGTGGTCGATCCGGAATCCGTGATCGCGCTGCCACGCGCCCGCCTGATAATCCCAATAGGTCCACACCCCGCCCCGCGGGTTTAGGGTGCGCAGCGCGTCGGTCCAGCCGTCGCCCAGCAGCTGCGCATAGGCGTCGCGGGATTGAGGCTGCATCAGCGCGTCATCTTCCATCGCCTTGGGTGACCAGACATCGTCGTCATGCGGAATGACGTTGAAATCGCCGATCACCGCGCAGGGTATTTCCAGCGCCCACAGATCCTGCATCCGCGCGCGCAGCCGTTTCATCCACGCCAGCTTGTAATCGAATTTGGGCCCCGGCTGCGGATTGCCGTTGGGCAGATAGATGCACGCAATCCGGACCCCGCCGACCTCGGCCTCGAGATAGCGGGCGTGATCGTCCTCTGTATCGGCCGGCGACAGATGCGGCAGGCCGCGCAGGGTTTCGACCGGTTTCACCCCGTCCGCCAGGATGGCGACACCGTTGAAGCTTTTCTGGCCGTGCCAGATCGCCTGATAGCCGATCTTCTCGAATTCCTCGGCGGGAAAGCCCTCGTCCTGGCTCTTGACCTCCTGCAGGCAAGCCACGCTCGGCCGGGTTTCCTCAAGCCATTCGAGCAGGCGGGGCAGGCGCGCCTTGACGCCGTTGATGTTGAAGCTGGCGATTTTCATGGGTCCGGCATTAGCCCGAAATTCCGGGTCCCGTCCATTGCCGGATAAAATCTCAGATGCCGAAGCTGGACCCGCATCCGCAGCCCGCCGCCGCTTGCGGATTTTCGACCTTGAAAGCCGCACCGCCCAGCGATTCGACGAAATCGACCACGCTGCCCGAAACCAGGTCGAGGCTGACCGGATCGACGATCAGCTTCACGCCTTCGGTTTCGCTCACCATATCATCGGCGTCCGCGCCGTCGGCCAGGTCGAATTTATACTGGAAGCCGGAACAGCCTCCGCCCTCGACCGACAGCCGCAGGATCGCTGGCTTGGCCTGCTTTTCAGCGATCCACGCCACCCGTTTGGCGGCAGAAGGTGTCAGGGTGAGAGTGTCGGACATGGGCCTTATGTAGGACGCGCAGGCCGCCCGCTCAAGGCGCGGCAGCCAAGATTCGCCAGCAACCGGCCGGGCGGGTCATGCGGTCTGGATATAAGTCCGCAAAGCTTCGGCTTCATGGCGCACCTCATCAAGCCGCGATTTCACCAGGTCGCCGATGGAAATGAAGCCGCGCAGCGCCCCGTTTTCCAGCACCGGCAAATGGCGAATCCTTCGCCGGGTCATCAGGGCGAGGGCATCGAGCACCGTTTCCTGCGCACCGACCGTAATCGCAGGCGCGGTCATCACTTCGCCAACCGCGCAATCGAGGCATTTTTCGCCCATTTCCGCGACCCGGTAGATCAGGTCGCGCTCGGAAAAGATCCCGGCGACCATCGATCCGTTCATCACCGGCAGCGCGCCGATCCGCTTTCCGGCGAGCAGGGCGACGACTTCGCGCACCGGCATGTCGATCGTGCAATGGATAATGTCTGCCGGATCGCGGCTCGCAATCAATGTGGCAATCTGCATCGCAACTCCCCTTTCCGCAGCGGCCGGCATGTTTTCCGGCCCGGAGGAAATATGCCACGAAAAGCCGTTCATGGCGAATCCGCGCGTGATGATGGCGGCGCGGAGGTCAAAGCAGGCGTTGAAAGCACGCCTTGCGCGCCTTACTGTTGGACCATGACCAAGAAATCCCCCCTCGACGATCCCGAAAAAGCTGCCTTTGCGTGGGATCGTTACCGGCGGCTCATGCGGTTCATGTTCCTGCTGACCACCGGCACGGTGATCATCGCCATCGCAGTGCTGTATAAATTCAACGGCATGGTGTCGGTGCATTTCTACATCGCGACCGCGCTCGGCATCGGTTTTGCGATGCTGCTGATGTCGGCGTTGATGGGGCTGGTGTTCCTGTCCAGCGGGACAGGGCACGACGAATCAGTCGAAGATCTGAGCGAACCCCGCAATCGCGATTGATCCCGGCGTTCAGGCGGGCGGAGCGCCGGTCAGGCGGAATTCCTCGACCACTTCGCCGCCGATCAGATGGCGCTGGATGATTTGTTCCAGCACCTCCTCGTTGCACGAATGATACCACACGCGGTCAGGCCAGACGACCGCGATCGGCCCGGCGGCGCAAATCTGCAGGCAGTCGGCCTTGGCCCGCTGGACCCCGCCGATGGTGGCGCCGTCCTTGCCCGTTCGTTTGGGACCAACCAGATCCAGCTCTTTCAGCCGTTTCTTGAGGTAATGCCACGCCGCCTTGCCTTCGTCCAGGCTGCAGCATTTCTGCTTCTCCGACATCGCGCACAGGAAAATCTGCCGCTCGATGCTTTCGCCGCCGATCTTGGTCAGCGCCTGGCGCGCCTTGAGCAGTTCCTTCTCTGCGCTTACGGAATCGCAGCGCCGGGGGCCGCATCGTCCTTCAGCCAGCGGTCCAGCCAGCCGAAAACGGTGCTATGCCATTGGAGCGAGTTCTTCGGTTTCAGCACCCAGTGGTTTTCGTCCGGAAACACCAGCAGTTGTGAAGGTATGCCTTTGCGCTGCAGGGCCGTGAAGGACGCAATGCCCTGGGTATAGGGAATGCGGAAATCCTTCTCGCCGGTGATGACCAGCATCGGGGTCTGCCAATTGTTCACGTAATTGACCGGGTTCCATTTCTCGAATTCCTCGGGCGCTT
Organism: Allopontixanthobacter sp.; assembly: GCF_034376665.1. NCBI lineage: Bacteria > Pseudomonadati > Pseudomonadota > Alphaproteobacteria > Sphingomonadales > Erythrobacteraceae > Allopontixanthobacter > Allopontixanthobacter sp. The sequence continues at coordinate 46,455 of NZ_JAXMJI010000102.1, forward strand.
CGAAATAGGCCTTGCCGCCGTGCTCCCATTCGATGAACCACAATTCCTCGGTCTCGTAATACATCGCCCGCTGATCGAACACGCCGTCGTGCTGGATCAGGCATTTGAACCGGTCGGGCCACTTCCCGGCGATCCAGTTCATCATGTATCCGCCATAGGATGCCCCCATCGCGCAGGCGTTGCCGCCGTCGATCTGGCGGTCGAGTTCCACCGCCGCGGCGAGGCCTTTCTGCAGGTCCTCCAGCGGCTTGCCGCCCCAGTCGCGGGTGATCGCACCGGTGAAGGCCTGGCCGTATCCGGTGCTGCCGTGGAAATCGACCGACACCACCGCGTAGCCCTGGCTGGCGACCACGCGCGGGTTCCACCGGCTGGACCAGCTGTCGTTGAAACTGCCCTGCGGCCCGCCGTGGACGTAAAGGATCGCGGGAAGTTTTTCGTCCGTTCCGGCAGGCTTGGTGATCTGGCCCCAGACCGTATCGCCATTCGCACCCGCAAAACTGAACCGGCGGGTGGTCACCGGCTGCAATTCCGCCAGCGCAACTGCGGTATGGCTGGTCAGTTGACGGCCCGGCGCATCGTCTGGCGCAAGATAGATCTCGGCGGGACTTTCAATCGTGTCGCGGGTGAACAGCAAAGCGCCGTCCGGCAGCGGCGCGACATTGCCGATATGCCCTTCGCGGCCCGGCGACAGGGTCAGGCGGGTGACGGTGCCGTCACGCGGATCAATCCGGAAGGCGGGCGTGTCGAGCACATCCTGCGCCGTCACCACCAGATAGCGCGAATCGGGGGTCCAGGCGATCGAACCGGCCGAGCGGTCCCATGCGGAGGTCACCGCACGTGTCTCGCCGGTATCGAGATCGCGCAGCTGGACCACCAGCCGGTCCGCTTCGTAACCGGGCCGTTCCATCGCGGCATAGGCGAGATATTTCCCGTCCGGAGACGGCGCAGGCAAGGTGTCGAACGCGGTGTTGGCTGCGGTCAAATTGACCGGCGCCTGTCCTGACAGGTCGGAGCGGTAGATATCGACATTGGTCGATACCGGCTCGTCCGCATTCGCTTTGCGTGCGGCGAAATAGACGGCGGAACTGTCCGGTGCCCAGGCCAGATCCTCCGTCCCGCCGAACGGTTTGGTCGGGGTGTCGCCAATCAGCGCACCTTCGCCCGCCGGGCCGTCCACGGCAGCGCCGTCACCGTAGAGCCGCCCCTCGACGATCGGAAATACGAAGGCGCGGCTGTAGATGCCGGGCGTCTCCCATTGGTCCCAGTGGCGGACAAAGCCGACATCGCCTTCATACAGCCGGCCAGTGCCGGGTCCGGGCAAATGGCTTCCCTTCGCATCGGCGCAGCCGAATGTCGGGCAGCTGCGCAGCACATCGCCGAACACCAACAGTTTGGTGCCATCGGGGGAAACCGAATAGCCGGCGATGTCCGCTTCCAAGGTGCTGACCTGAGACGGCGCGCCCGTGGGCCGTCCGTTTTGCACCGCAACGCGCCAGATCTGGCTTTTGCTGTCCCCGGCATCCGCGGCGCTGCCCGGCGCTGCGCGGGAGGAGAGGAAATAGAGATACCCGCCCGCGCCGAAACGGACATCGGAGGCCTCGCCGCCAAGGTCGAGCGGCATCGGACTGGCCGCAGGGTCTGCCAGGTCCAGGATGAAATGGCTGGTGCTGCGTTCGTAGGTATCCGGATCGGTCAGGGTCACCGGATAGACCGCGAACCGGCCATCGGGGCTGGTCGAAGGGCCGCCAACACGCGGCATGGTCACCAGATCCTGCGCGCTCATACCGGCGGCCTGGCCGGTAGCGGAGGTCGGCGCAGCCGCAAGCGAAAGTGCCAGGGCAATGGGTGCGAACAGGGGCTTCAGCCCGGATTTCATTGTCATGCGGGAGAGAGTTAGACGCTCTGCCAATGCGTGCAAGCGGATTTCGCGCACGCGCTGTCCGCGTTATCCGCGCTTTCCGGCAATGCGGGCGATTTCGGCCTGAACCATCTTTTCAACCATGCCCGGCAAGTTCCTTTCGATCCATTCGGACAGCATCGGGCGAAGCAATTCGCGCACCAGCCCCTCGAGAGAAGTTTCGCCCGACCGCACGATTTGCGGCTGGGCACCCGGTTTGGACAGCATCGCCAGCGCTGCGAAATTCTCGCGGATCGATTCGCGCAGCGGGTCGGCGGTCAGCGGTGTGTCGCCATCGTCGTCGGTGCTGTCTGGCTCACTATCGTTGAAATCATCGTCCTGTTCGACGAAGTCGGCCTCGCTGAGGTCGAGGATAGTATCGCTTTCGAGGGCTTCGCTTTCCGCCGGCTCGTCCGCCAGGCTTTCCTGCGGATCACCCGGCTGCTCGTCGGGCGGCCCGGACGCTGCCGCATCGGCACCGTCATCGAAAACATCTTTCAAACCTTCCGATTCGCGGCGACGGCGGACTTCGAGAGCCCCGGCGCGGTTGTCGCGCGCGATGACCTGCTTGATGGAGGCGAGGATCTCCTCGACCGAAGCTTCGCCTTGCTGGCGCATCATGCAATCATCCCCGTATTCGTGAACCGACGTCAGAGTGCCAGATTACCGGAATTCACCGGTTTGGCGAGTCCTCTGTTTGCTCAATCGCCGCATCGGGAGCAGGCACGTCGATCGTGCGTGTCGAGACGGCGACGGGTGCCGGATCGTTGTCCCAATCGGACCATTTGCCTTTGACGCGGTCGAAATTGACCTGTGGGTCGTACAGCAAGGTCTCGTCGCCCAGGCCGAGGTCACGGGCCTCCGCGCGGCCCATTGCAGCCAGCAGGCTGAAGCCAGCGACATAGGCGTTGCGCCGTGCGGTGACCAGTTGGACCCGGGCGTTGAGCAATTCCTGCTCTGCGTTCAGGATATCCAGGATCGTGCGGCTGCCGACAGTATTTTCCGCGCGCGTCCCCTCGAGACTGAGTTCGGCGGCGGCCACGGCGGACTGCGAGGATTCGATGATCGCGCTGGAGGCCTGCCAACTGGCATAGGCGGCGCGGACCTGCGCAATGGCGTCGCGCTCGGCCGCGATTTCCTGTTCCAGCGCCGCGCTGGCGATGGCTTGCGCCTGCCGCTCCAGCGCGGCGGGGCGGCCGCCCTGGAAGATGGGAATGCTGATCTGGACGCCCGCGCTGCCGGTCGTCTCGCTTTGCGAGAATTGCACGGCCGAAGGTCCGCCAAGCGTTCCGTAAAAATTGTTATAGTCGGTTCCGGCAAACAGCGAGACGGTGGGCAGGCGGTTCGCCCTGGTGACCTTGATATCGATGTCCGCGGCCTTGGCGTTTTCACGCGCCGCGATCAGGTCCGGATTGTATTCCAGGGCCGTATCGACCGCTTCGGCAGCCGTTGCCGGCAGAGCGGGCAGGGGCGGCGGCGGCTGCAGATTGTCGGGTGCCTCCCCGACCAGCTGGATATAGAATTCCCGCGCCCCGATCAGATTGGACTGGGCGGTGCGCAGATCGCTTTCGGCCAGCGCCAGACGCGACTGTGACTGGGCAATGTCCGTCCGCGTCAGGTCCCCGATTTCGAACCGGTCGCTGGTCGCCTGGAGGTTGACCGACAGGACATTGACCTGATTTGCGGTCAGCCCGACGATCGCCTGGTTGCGGATTACATCCATATAGGCGGCGACGACCTGGCTGAATATGGCCGATTCGGTCGCCCTGAGATTGGCCTGCCCGGCGTCGACCCGCACCTTTGCGGCGCGGACGCCGTTTTTCACCGCACCGCCGGAATAGATCGGAACGCCGAGATCGGCGCTCACGCTCAGGGTCCGTTCCGGCGCGGTGAAGCTGTTTGAGGAACGCTTCAGAAATTCCACATGGGTTGCGGTGGCACCGATGTTCGGGCGTCCGGCGGATTTTTCCAGCGGAACGAATTCATCGGTCGCGCGCTGGTTGGCGCGCGCTGCCTGCAATGTCGGATTGGTGCGATAGGCTTCGCTCAGCGCCTCGCGCAAGGTATCCGCCGCGGCCGGGCTGGCAATCAGACTGGACGCCGCGGCGAGCAGCGCGAGGCGGTTCACGCTGCGGCGCATGATCAGAAGCTCCAACCGGCGGCTTTGTCGAATTCGGACAGGCGCGGAATGCCGATTTCGGCCAGCGGCAGCAAGGCCACGCCGCCCGCGGTCTTGCGGCCCACGGCCAGCCGGGTCACACCCTTGACCACCAGACCGGTCAGAACTCGGCCGCCATCTTCCAGCCGCCGGGTCAGGCTGTCGGGCAGTTCCTCCACCGCGCCGTCGATCAGCAGCAGCGAATAGGCCGCGGACTTGCGGCTTTTGACCAGCGCGTCCTCCGGCGTGATGACATCCACCGATTTTACCAGCGGGCGCAGCAATTCGGGCAGATAGCCGCTGCCACTGTCCACTACCAAAGCGGCTTCGGTGGCGAGCGGCTGGGCTTCGGCCAGCATCATGCCGTAGAACAGCGGGGCGGCCAGGCGGCGGCCGTTTTCCAGCGGAATGGAGCGGTCGATATAGGCGGTGTCGCGCGCAGCGGCAGGCACGAAGTCCTCCCGCGGCACGGCGGCCATGCGGGCGAGCACGAAGGGTTCGTTGACGCCGCTGGTACGCAGCTGGCTGTCGATCATCGCGCGGCGTGCGGCTTCGGTGCTGGCAAGGGTTTTCGTCATGGACATCTCTACTGTATTACACCAACAACACAGTTGGTCAATCGGTGTCGGAGAGGGACGGTCGCCCTCTCCGGATCAGCGGCGGCTTTACGGTGCAAGCAATCCCTCGCCAAGCCCTTTGACGCTAGCCGCTGCCTGCGACTATGAAGCGGTCCAATCGACCGAATGGAGATACGATCCGATGAGCGAAATGGTAACCATCCGCGAAGCGGACCTGGTCGAAAGTGTCGCCGATGCGCTGCAATATATCTCCTATTATCACCCGATGGATTACATCCGCGCGCTGGGCGAGGCCTATGAGGCGGAGCAGGGTCCGGCGGCGAAGGACGCGATCGCCCAGATCCTGACCAACAGCCGGATGTGCGCCGAAGGCCACCGCCCGATCTGCCAGGACACCGGCATCGTGAACGTGTTCGTGAAGTGGGGCCAGAGTTGCCGCCTCGGTTCGGACATGAGCCTGCAGGATGTGGTCGATGAAGGGGTGCGCCGCGCCTATACCAATTCGGACAACAAGCTGCGTGCCTCGATCCTGGCGGATCCGGCCTTCACCCGCCGCAACACCCGCGACAACACCCCCTGTGTCCTGTCGGTGGAGATGGTGCCGGGCAACACGGTCACGATCGATGTCGCGGCCAAGGCGGCAGCGAGAACAAGTCCAAGTTCAAGATGATGAACCCGTCGGACAGCATTACCGACTGGGTGCTTGAAATGCTGCCGCAGATGGGCGCGGGCTGGTGCCCGCCGGGAATGCTCGGCATCGGCATCGGCGGCACTGCGGAACATTGCATGAAGCTGGCGAAACAGAGCCTGATGGACCCGATCGACATGGGGCAGTTGAAGGCGCGCGGGGCGCAGAACGACATCGAACGGCTGCGGATCGAAATTTTCGACAAGGTCAACGCGCTCGGTATCGGGGCGCAGGGGCTGGGCGGGCTGTCGACCGTGCTCGACGTCAAGATCTACGACGCGCCGTGTCATGCGGCGGGCAAGCCAGTGGCGATGATCCCCAATTGCGCCGCGACCCGCCACGCGCATTTCATGCTCGACGGCTCCGGCCCCTCGTTTCTCGAAGTGCCCAGGCTGGACGAATGGCCGGATGTGGACTGGCAGCCCGACGCGGCGGCGCTGAGGGTCGATCTTGATACCGTAACGCCTGAGCAGGTGCGCAGCTGGAAGAACGGCGACCGCTTGCTGCTGTCGGGCAAAATGCTGACCGGACGCGACGCGGCGCACAAGCGGATTGCGGACATGATGGCTGCGGGCGAGGAACTGCCGGTCAGCTTTGCCGGAAGGGCGATCTATTATGTCGGTCCGGTTGATCCGATCATGGGCGAAGCGGTCGGCCCGGCGGGACCCACAACCGCAACCCGGATGGACAAGTTCACCAAGATGATGCTCGATCTCGGGCTGCTGCTGATGATCGGCAAGGCCGAACGCGGGCAGGGTGCGGTTGATGCCATTGCGGCGAACAAGGTCGCCTATCTGATGGCCACCGGCGGCGCGGCCTATCTGGTGGCCCGCGCGATCAAGGAAGCCAGGGTCGTCGCTTTCGAGGACCTCGGGATGGAAGCGATTTATGAATTCACGGTCGAAAACATGCCGGTGACGGTGGCGGTCGATAGCGAAGGCAACAATGTCCACACGCTTGCCCCCGCCTATTGGAAGGAAAAGATCGCGCGGGAAGGCTTGCTTCCGGTCGGTTGATGGTCATTGTCGGGTTTAAGCAGGGGGAAGGGACACATGCTCGACGAAGGGCGCTGCCTACTCGACGACGGCGCTGGCCTGCACTGCCGCATCCGGCCTAGGTGACGGGGTGATGAATTTTTCCGAATCGGCCCGGGCTGCACCGGTACGCCTGCCTGTCCGCGCCGTGCTGGCCTCGATGGTCGGACTTTGGCTGTGCTACTTCCTGCTGACAACGCTGCGCGGTTCGATTGTCGGGCTGGAAATGCCCTATGAGCTGATGTGGCGGCGTGCGCTGGTGAGCCTGGCCGGAGTCGCCATCACCTTTATCATGTGGCTGGTCCTGCGGCTGTTCGACGAACGCGCGCTGTGGGCCAAGATTGCGGCGGCGCTGGTCCTCGCCCTGCCCGCCGCCGTGTTGATCGCCCAGGCAAACCAGATGATCTTCGCCGATGTCGAAACCCGGGTGATCGAGAAAATGGGTGAGCGTCAGGGCATCCGCATCCGGCGCGACGAAGCGGGCAATGTGCTCGTCGATGTGCCCGGATTGCCGGGGCAATACGACACACCCGGTGCCGCCGGGACACAAGGGCCGGACGCGCCCGAACCCTCGGTAGCGGCCACGGTAACGCTGGCACCGGCCCCGACGGGGCTCGACCGGTGGCGGCAATTGTCGGACATTGCGCTCGGCCGCTATTTCCTGCTGCTGGCGTGGGCCTCGCTCTATCTTGCCCTACTCGCCGGCGCGCAGGCCAAATCGTCGGAACGGCGCGAAGGGGAATTCCGGCGCGCGGCCAAGGCCGCAGAATTGCGGTCGCTGCGCTATCAGGTCAATCCGCACTTCCTGTTCAACACGCTCAATTCGCTGTCGGCGATGGTCATGACGGGCAAGGCCGAGAAGGCCGAAGAGATGATCCAGTCGATCTCCAATTTCTATCGTTACAGTCTGGCCGACGATCCGACTTCGGATGTGGAACTGGCGGAAGAATTCGAATTGCAGCGGCATTATCTGCAGATTGAACAGGTCCGGTTCCCCGAGCGTCTGCAAACCCGGTTCGATCTACCGCCCGATCTGGCGCAGGCGCGCGTTCCGGGCATGATCCTGCAGCCACTCATAGAAAATTCGGTGAAGTATGCGGTCGCCCCGTTCAACCAGCCGGTGACCATAACGCTGGCGGCGCGCCTCGAATATGGCCGGCTGGTGCTTTCGGTGAGCGATGATGGACCCGGCCACAATGGCAGGTCCGCGCCGGGCGATGCGGGCAGGAACGGCACATCGGGATTCGGCATCGGGCTCGCCAATGTGCGGGACCGGCTCGAAGCACGCTTCGGCAAGGAAGCGAGCGTTACCTCCACCGCGACTCCGCAGGGATATCTTACCGAACTGAGGCTGCCCCTGGTGACACATGGCTGATCATAACGAAAACGCACCATTGCGTACCCTGATCGTGGACGACGAACCGCTGGCGGTCGAACGGATGCAGGTAATCTGCGCCAGGCTGAACGATCTTCAGGTTGTCGGGACGGCAAGCGACGGCGCTGCGGCGCTGCGGCTGATCGAGGCGCTGGGGCCGGACCTGGTCCTGCTCGACATGACCATGCCCGAAGCCGACGGCCTGTCGGTGGCGCGCAAGGTGGCCGCAATGGACCCGGCCAGGCAAAAGCGACCGGCGATCATCTTTGTCACCGCGCACGACAATTTTGCGGTCGAAGCCTTCGATCTCGACGCGGTCGATTATGTCCTCAAGCCGGTCGCGCCCGAACGTCTCGGCCGCGCCATCGAACGCGCCCTGACCCGGCGTAGCGAAGCCGCGCCCAAAGAAGGCGAATGGCTGACCGAATTGTGGGTGCCGCATCGTTCGGAACTGGTGCGCATCGAAATGGCGCAGGTTTCGCGGATCGATGCCGAGCGCGACTACGTCCGCCTGCATGTCGGCGGGGCCACTTACCTGCTGCTGCAAACCATCGCCGGGCTGGAGGGACGCCTCAACCCGGCGGAATTCATTCGCATTCATCGCTCCACCATCCTGCGCCGCGAGAATATTCGCGGATTGCGTCATGATGGGCTGGGTGTGTGGTCGGCAGAACTCGATGATGGGGAAGCCCTGCGGATCGGGCGAACCTATCTCGGCCGGGTCAAGGCCATGGCCGGACGCTGAGCGGGGAAGCCGCGCGGGCGGATAATGCGTAATTGCCCCGGATGACCAGTTTATGACCGGAGAAAATTGAAGCCCGGACCGGGGGACTGGTCCGATCCGGGCTTCGACAGCTGAGGGTGATCAGCCGCCAAGTCGTTTGTCGTCGAGGAGCCTGGCCATTTGCTTCGTGGCAAGAGCCTTCGCCTGACGGTAGCATTCCTTGGCCTCGTTGCTCCGGCGGCTGATCCGTGAACCGGTCACCGTGTTGTTCAAGCCACAAAAATCCTTTGCCGCCTTGTCAATCCGGTGGGTCAGGGCCTTCTGACCCGCGGCGGTTTCCAAGTTGAGGTCGGAATAGGCGATGACCAGATCGTCATTCGACTGGGCGGCCAGTGCGGGTGCGGCAGTGCCCATCAGGGTGAGGGCGGAGCCTGCCGCGGCAAGGGCAATAAGTGCGCTTTTCATGATATTTCCTCCAGCTGCGGGCCATCCGTTCAAGGGGGGGGGTGGAGGCCATTCGCATTCTTGGTTTACCCCCTGGTTGGAGGAGGCGCAGCCGGACTTCGACTGCTGTCGATTTTCGGTCGACCACGGATGTAATCGACGGACGAAGGCGATCAAAATGCGGACGAATGGTGTTTGGCAATCGACCACGGTGAGTGCATGATTGCGCCCAGATGTCGCTGATCATAATTTTCTTGCTGGGAATCGCCAATTTCGCGCTCCATCGCGCAGTGCTGGAAGGCCCGCACCCGAGGTCGGCGGAAATCGGCCGGCTTGCCGCCCGCTTTGGACGGCGCGCAATGCTCGCTGCGGAATTCGTCGTTCTGCTCGCGGCGCTGTTGATGGCGGCCCGGGGCTGGACCTTCGCGGCATGGGCCTATCTCGGCTATTCGCTGCTCAACGCAGGGGCCGCATGGCTGATCCTGTCGCGCCGCTTTTGAAATGCACAGAGCCGCGGGGGACGGTAAGATACTGCGATTCGCAGCGAATCTTCGCAAGCTTGCCGCAGGAACGGATTTTCATGACCAACCCAGGACCGCTTTGGCTCGTGGTGAACAACGCCAGCGGGAGCTATTCCGACGATAGCGAGGAGCGATTGCAGGCCTGCTGCGCCGCGGCGGGAATGGGCGCGGGGGCAGGCATACTCCGGACAGTCAACTTTCCGGGCGAGGATTTGCCGTCCGCTGCAGAACTCGATGCCGCGGGCGTGCGGGTGCTTGCGGTGTTCACCGGGGACGGCACGCTCAACACCGCCATCGCCCGGCTCGAAGGCTGGCAAGGTGCGGTGCTGCCCCTGCCGGGCGGAACCATGAACCTCCTTTCAAAACGCCTCCACAGCGATCAGGATGCGGAAACCATCCTCACGCGGTACTGCCGGGGCGAGGCGCGGCTTTCGCGGCCGCAGGTGGTAACGACTGCACACGGCAGCGCGTTTGCCGAACTGCTGGCTGGGCCGGGGACACGCTGGAATATCGTGCGCGAGGCGCTGCGGGAAGCGGATCTTCCCGGCGTCGTCGCGGGAACTGCCGATGCCATCGCGGAAACCTATGACGGCCCCAATGTCCATGTGATCGAACCTGCTGGCGGGCGGGAGGAGGGGTATCCTCTGATCGAAGTTCTCCCCACCGAAGTGGGGCTGCAGGTGAAGGGGTTCTATGCCGAGACGGTCGGGGACGTCCTGTCGCAAGGGGCCGCCCTGCTCCGGCGGAACTTCCGTGAAGGGCCGCACGACGATCTCGGCCTGTTCGCGCAGATTACCCTGCGCCAGACCGATGGCAGCCCGATCGAACTGCTGTTCGACGGCGAGCCGGTTACCGGCGGTGCACGAGAAGTTTTTGGGCTGGCCCCCTGCAGGGTCGATCTGTTAGCGACGCCGCATGACGACTGACCGCGCACTTCTGTTCCATCTCAGCGACATTCATTTCGGGCTCGAGGATCGTTCCGCCTTGAGCTGGGTAGCGGACGAGATCGCCCGGCGCAGGCCCGACGCGGTGATGATAACCGGCGATCTGACCATGCGCGCGCGGCACCGCGAATTTGCCGCTGCGCGAAAGTGGATCTCCTCGGTCGATGTGCCGGTGACGATCGAGGTGGGCAATCACGACATGCCCTATTACAATCTGGTCGAGCGTTTCGTGACTCCGTACAAGCGGTTTCGCGGCCTGAAGGCTATGATCGAGCGCGAGATCGACTTGCCCGGGGTGGCGATCGTTCCGCTCAAGACTACTGCCCGGGCGCAGTGGCGGTTCAACTGGTCGAAGGGATCGGTATCCGACAAGGCGCTGGCGAGGACGCTGGCGGCAATCGATGCCTTGCCCGCCGGAACCACCGTGCTGGTCACCGCGCACCATCCGCTGGTCGAGGTGGATACGCACGGGACCGCGCTTACCCGAGGCGGCACTCGCGCCCTCGCCGAACTGGCCCGGCGCAAGGTCGCGGCGGTGCTGACCGGCCATGTCCATGATGCATTCGACATCGTGCAGGAAACCGCCAACGGTCCGGTCCGGATGATCGGCGCGGGCACCCTGTCGCACCGGATCCGCTCGACTCCGCCCAGTTTCAACGAATTGACCGTGGTCGGCGGTGACATCCGGGTCGAGGTGCGCAACCAGGAAGCGGCGTTGTCGAGCGCGATGATGATCGACGAGGTGCCCGAGGATGCAATGCCGCCGCGCTCACCGGGCGAGCCGGTCGCGCCGGTCAACCGTGTGCCGCCCGTCGACCCGCCGGTGCATTGATAGAGCGGACAAAAAAGGGGCGACCAGTTGCCTGGCCGCCCCGTTTTCGTGAAAATCCCGAAGGAATTTAGCGTTTCGAGAACTGGAAGCTCCGGCGGGCCTTGGCCTTGCCGTACTTCTTGCGTTCCACCACGCGGCTGTCGCGTGTGAGGAAGCCGGCCAGTTTCATCGTGCCGCGCAGCTTCGGTTCGAATTTCGACAGTGCCTGGGCGATGCCGTGCTTGACCGCGCCAGCCTGGCCCGAAAGCCCGCCGCCCTTGACGGTGCAGACCACGTCATATTGTTCCACCCGGTCGGAGATGGAGAACGGCTGGTTGATCACCAGACGCAGCGTCGGACGGGCGAAATAGGCTTCCTGGTCGCGGCCGTTGACGGTGATCTTGCCGTTGCCGGGCTTGATCCACACGCGGGCCTTGGCATCCTTGCGGCGGCCAGTGGCATAGGCGCGGCCCTGTGCGTCCAGTTCCTGTTCGCGCAGCGGAGTTTCCGGTGCCGAGGGAGCGACCGGAGCAGCGACGGTTTCGGAACCGGCATCGCTATCGGCAGCAGGAGCCGCCGCGGCCGCCGGTGCCGGCGCCGAAGCAAGATCCTTCAGATCGGCGAGGTCGGAAACCGTTCCGGTATCCTTGGTGTTTTCGTCAGCCATTACGATGCAGCCTTGTTCTTGCGATTCAGCGAAGCGACATCCATCACTGTGGGCTTCTGCCCGTCATGCGGATGCTCGGTCCCGTTATAGAGATGAAGCGCCTTCATCTGCGCCCGGCCCAGCGGTCCGCGCGGAATCATCCGCGTGATCGCCTTTTCCATGACGCGTTCCGGGAAGCGGCCTTCCAGCACCTTGGCGGGGGTCGTTTCCTTGATCCCGCCGGGGTGGCCGGTGTGCTTGTAATAGGTCTTGCCGGTCATCTTGTTGCCGGTGAATTGCACCTTGTCGGCGTTGATGATGATGACATGGTCGCCGCAATCGACATGCGGGGTGAAGCTCGGCTTGTGCTTGCCGCGCAGCAGATTGGCGACGATCACCGCCAGCCGGCCTACAACCAGACCTTCGGCATCGATCAGATGCCAGTTCTTTTCAACCTCGGCCGGTTTGATCGACCGGGTGCTCTTGGTGAGCGCCTTCATGGCAGTGTTCCGTTCTTGTAAAATGGCTGGCCCGATCGCAACCGGGCCGGATTGTTCGGCGAATCCCCGACGGAGATCCTCGAAGAGCCGGCGATTTGTTCGTTTATGGCCGCTAAGTCAAGCAAATCCGGCCCTTCCGTGAGAGGTAAAATAATACCTCCAACCAGGATGGCCAATCAATCGGGCGCTAGCTACGCCCCAAAGCCCAGATTTCGGAGGAGGTCCGGCTGGAGCCGCCGACCGCTGACAGTATCCGCCGTTCGCTCTGCGCCATCAGCTGGCCTGCCGCATCCATCCGCGCATCGAACAGGACCGCGATCGTGCCGGACAGGCCGCCGGGCAGTTCGACATCGCGGTTCACCTGCCATTGCAGGGGCTGGGGCCGGAACAGGTCGCGCGGCACCTTGCCGGTCGGCCCGGTGGCCGAGCTTTGCAAGGCGGACAGCGCTGCCATGATCCTCTCCGTTTCGGCTTCGGGCATCCGGGCACCCTCGATCTGCTCGGCAGCTTTGCCGACCGCCCGGTCGAACCATGTCGAGTCGGGGTTTTCCTCGCCCCCGGTGATCACGCCGTCTGGCGACAGGATCATGGGAAACAGGCCAGTCTCCTCGCGCGATTGCTCCATCTGCGCGAGCGCCTGCAATCGCGGCGGTACATCCACATCGACCGAGATCTGACGCCCGGTGAGGGAAAATCCGTCCTCCACCCTGCTGAAGCGGACTTCCCAGCTGCGCCGCACGGTAATCCGGGTCCCGCCAGGCAGATCGCGCAGCACTGTGCGGGTCAGGTTCATCGGCGATGCGGGAGGATCGAACGCGCGGACTGCTGCGGAGGCAAATCGTGGGAATACTGCCGCCAGCATCGGCATGGCAGCTGCGCCTGCGATCAGGCGCAAGCTCTCTCGGCGCGATTGGCGGCGCGATTGGTTCATGCCGCTCTTGCCTGCGGCCGCCGGCCGAGCACATGGGCGCCCCATGCAGTTGCTGCCACCAGCAGCGCCCCGAACAGCTGGTGCGCGGTGGCAATCCACAGATCAACCCCGGTCCACACCGTCGCCACGCCGAGGATTATCTGGGTGCCGAAGGCCGAGTGGATCGCAATCGAGGCCCGGCGGTCGAGCGGACGCACCTTGCGCGCCATTACAATCAGGGCGGCAACCGCCACCCACGCCCACCAGCGGTGGATGAAATGCAGCAGGAACGGATCATGGGTGAGGGCGTAGAAGAACCCTCGCGAAGTGTCATATTCGGGGATCAGACGCCCCTGCATCAGCGGCCAGCTGTCGGAGGCAAGGCCTGCATTGAGGCCGGCTACCCATGCGCCGAGCAGCAGCTGGACGAACAGGATCGCCGCCGTGAACGCCGCGACACCGGTCATCCGCGCGGGCCGGGCCGAGCCAAGCGTTCCGAGCCGGCGCAAGTCCAGTGCTGTCCATACCAGGCCAGCGAGAGTGAAGAAGGCGGTCAGCAAATGGATCGACAGCCAGAAATGGCTGACGTCGGTCATCTCGCCCGACAGGCCGGAGCGGACCATGAACCAGCCGAATGCCCCCTGCATCCCGCCCAGCGCGAGCAAGGCAAGCAGGCGCGGCTTGTATCCCGCCGGAATCATGCCCTTGATCCAGAACCACAGCAGCGGAACCGCGAACACGACGCCCAGCAGCCGGCCCCACAGGCGGTGGAACCATTCCCAGAAGAAGATGAATTTGTAGTCCGCCAGCGTCATGCCCGCAGGTCCGGTGACCAGCTGATATTCCGGAATCTGCCTGTACGCTGCAAACTCGGCTTGCCACTGTGCCTCGCTCAGCGGCGGCAGGGCACCCATTATCGGCTTCCATTCGGTGATCGAAAGTCCCGATTCGGTGAGACGCGTTATCCCGCCGACCACCACCATGACGATTACCATCGCGGCCATTACCCACAACCAGCGTACCAGAACGAGCGGCCGATCCATTCCCCGGTGGGAAGGTGACGGATTTTGATGAGCGAGTGCTGCGACCATCGCCCTCTACTGGAATTAGTCGGGCAAAAGCGCAAGGCTCTTGGAAGTGCATCCTTCGCAAGGAGCGGTGAATTTTCTGCAATATTTTCGGGGCTTGGCGGCGATCCTTGTCGCAAACGGGACCAGCCGAACCCAATTACCTTGCAGAATGATACATCGTCACATACATGGCTTGAACTATGCACAGCGGTCTCCTCTCGATTCGTGCGCGGCTTGACCGCGCCGGAATACTCCTTTCGGCCCTGTGCGCGCTGCATTGCCTCGCCAGTATCGTGGTGGTTTCCGCGATCGGCATCGGCGGACAATGGCTGTTTTCCCCCGACATTCACCGCTACGGACTGGTGATCGCGCTGCTGATCGCGGCTGTGGCGATCGGCTGGGGCGCGCTGCGCCACCGGCGGATGGCACCCTTCGTGGTGGCGATGATGGGCCTGACCTTCATGGGCGGTGCATTGGCCGTTCCCCACGGAGTGCAGGAAGCTGTGCTGACGATAATCGGTGTCTCTCTGGTGACGCTGGGCCACATACTCAACTTGCGCCACACGCACGGGACGCTATCTGGCAGGGCATGAACGCCCAGCTCAATCTATCCGTCAACGGCGAAACCCGCCGCACTACCGCCCCGACGATTGCCGCTCTGGTGCGGGAACTGGAACTTGATCCGGCCAAGGTCGCGGTCGAGCGCAACGGAGAAATCGTGCCGCGTTCGACCCTGGCAGAGGTTCCGCTTGCCGAGGGCGATACTCTCGAAATCGTCCATTTCGTCGGCGGCGGGGACCATGACGACCGCTGGGAAGTTGCCGGACGCACATTCACCTCCCGCCTGATCGTCGGCACCGGCAAATACAAGGATTTCGCGCAGAACGCCGCGGCGCTCGAGGCGAGCGGGGCGGAAATCGTCACCGTCGCGGTGCGCCGGGTCAACGTCAGCGATCCGAAAGCGCCGATGCTGACCGATTTCATCGATCCGAAGAAAGTCACCTATCTGCCCAACACCGCGGGCTGCTTCACCGCCGAGGATGCCATCCGCACGCTGCGCCTGGCGCGGGAGGCGGGGGGCTGGGATCTGGTCAAGCTCGAGGTGCTCGGCGAAGCGCGCACGCTCTATCCCGACATGCGCGAAACGCTGAAGGCAACCGAAGTGCTGGCGAAGGAGGGCTTTCTTCCGATGGTCTATTGCACTGATGATCCGATCGCCGCCAAGCAGCTGGAACAAGCCGGCGCAGTGGCGGTGATGCCGCTGGGCGCGCCGATCGGTTCGGGTCTGGGCATCCAGAACCGCGTCACCATCCGCCTGATCGTGGAAGGCGCCAGCGTGCCGGTGCTGGTCGACGCGGGGGTCGGAACCGCGTCCGACGCCGCGGTGGCGATGGAACTGGGCTGCGACGGGGTGCTGATGAACACCGCCATTGCCGAGGCGAAAGACCCCATACGCATGGCCCGCGCGATGAAGCTGGCGGTGGAGGCAGGTCGGCACGCGTACCTCTCCGGCCGCATGGGCACGCGCAAATACGCCGACCCCAGCAGCCCGCTTGCGGGGTTGATCTAGCGGGAGAGCGCTTTTTCGCTCGCGGCCAGTCGGCTTTGCCGACGCCTCCGCGGGGGCGGCCTGACCGGCCGTCACGCGGTCGCGTTCTGGCTGCCGCGACTGATCACGGCCCGTCCGAAAACTTGATCCTGGGAAACAAACACTCATAAATAACGCGATGTTAACCATGATGGGCGAAAACCTTCCTACAACAGGGAAAGTTTCGCACGATGACGACCAGCACCGCTTCCATGACGATCTCCGAATTGCGCGAGTTTGCGGGCTTCACCCCGGCAGAACAGCGTTACATCAAGCGGAGCCTCGACATCGGCCTCGGGCGGCACGATGCGTTCAAGCTGTGGGCGCGGGACGCATCGGAAAACGCCTCGATCCGCAGCCAGTATGTCTCCTATCAGGAACTGAAAGGCCTGCGGGCCGCCGCGCCCAGCGGAAACGGCTTCGACGATCTCGAGCCGTTCATGGGCAAGCTGCTGCGGGTGTCGGCCTTCGACCTGGCGCAGGAGCGGCTGACCAGCTTTTCCGCGTACCGGTTCCTTTACGAACGGCTGCTCGGCGCGCGTGTCCGGCCGTGGCTGCCCTCCGCTTTCTGTGCAGCTGCCGCTTTGCCGCAGATCCGGCCCAACCGGCGCAAGGACCTGCTCAAGTCCCTCAGTGAAGCAGCAGCCACCGCGCCCGGCTGGTCCGACCGGGAACCGGCGTTCTACCCCGACTGGGTGGACGAAGCCGCGGCGTGACCGCATCGTAGCGGACGGTCCGGGGGCCACACCAGAATTGACTCGGTTGCCCGCTGGCGGTTAGCCACGGTACAGCCCCGCAAGCCGGTCGCCGTAGCGCTCCCTGATCTTGTGCCGACGGATTTTGAGGCTCGGCGTCATTTCCTCGTTCTCGACCGAGAACGCCTCGTCGGCAAAGGCGAACCGGCGCACTTTTTCGGTAACCGACAGTTCCTTGTTCACCCGGTCGACCGCTGCCCGCAACGCGCTGCGGAAGGCGGGCAGTTCCTGCAATTCGGCCAGATCGAATTTCTCGCCGTTTTCGCGCGCCCACTCCAGCGCCCATTCCGCTTCGGGAACGAGCAGGCCGACGATGTAGGGCCGTTTGTCGCCCGACACCATCGCCTGCCCGATTTCCGGCTGCAGGGTCAGCATTCCCTCGATCTTCTGCGGGGCGACATTGTCCCCCTTGTCGTTGACGATCATGTCCTTCGTGCGGTCGGTAATCACGATTCGGCCGCCGTCGTCGAGATGCCCGATATCGCCGGTATGCAGCCAGCCATCCACCAGCGTGCGTTCGGTTTCCGCCTTGTTCTGCCAATAGCCCTGCATCACCAGTTCGCCCCGGCACAGGATCTCGCCATCTTCGGCAATCCTGATCTCGACCCCGCGCATCGGCGGCCCGACGCTGTCCATGGTGATTCCCGCACGCGGGCGGTTGCAGCTGATGACCGGGCCCGCCTCCGTCTGGCCGTACCCCTGCAGCATGGTCAGGCCCATCGCGTCGAAGAAAATTCCGACATCCGGATTAAGCGGCGCCCCGCCCGAGACCATGGCCTTGATCCGCCCGCCGAATTTCGCCCGAACCTTGGGCCGCAGCGCCCGTTCGAGAAGCGCGTTCATCGGCTTGTCGCGCAGCCGGATGCGGCCCGCCTGCTTGTTCTCGCCGATCGCCAGCGCGCGGTCCATCATGTAATTGGCCAGTGTGCCCTGCTTTTCGATCTGCTTCATGATCCGGGTACGCAGCACTTCGAACAGGCGCGGGACGACCACCATGATGGTCGGGCGGGTTTCCTCGATATTGGCGGCGAGCTTGTCCAGCCCTTCGGCATAGAAGATTTCCGCGCCCATCCCGATCGGCAGGAACTGGCCGCCCGAATGTTCATAGGCATGGCTGAGCGGCAGGAAACTGAGGAAGCGTTCTTCGTCCCAGCCGAAATCTTCCGCCAGGATGTGCGCCGCGCCCGCGACATTGCACAGGATCGCGCCGTGATGCTGCATCACCCCGCGCGGTGCGCCGCCGGTGCCGCTGGTGTAGATAATGCAGGCGATGTCGGTACGCTTGATCCCCGCAAGCCGCGCATCCACCGCCGCGCGGGCTGCCGCCGGATCGCCTTCCAGCATGTCCGCCCAGGCGTGGCAGGCAATGCCGCCGGACTGGAATTTGCGGATGTCGTCGATCGCAACCATATGTTCGGCCATGCCGGACCCCATGATTGCGGGGATCAGCGGGACCGACAGTCTGGCGTTGGAAACAATCACCGCCCGCGCACCGGAATTGTCGAGGATGTGCTGATGGTCGCGCTGGGTGTTGGTGACATAGGTCGGGACAGTGATGCATCCGGCCGCCATGATGGCAAGATCGGCAATGCACCATTCGGGGCGGTTCTCGGATACCAGCGCCACCCGGTCGCCGTCCGTCAGGCCGAGTCGGCGCAGCCCTTCGGCCAGCAGGCAGACCCGGTCTGCCGCTTCGCTCCAGCTGATGGTTTGCCAGGTTCCATCGATTTTCGCGCCGAGGAAAGGGTGGTCGCCCCGCTCCGCGGCGCGGGTCAGAAACAGACTGACGAGATTATTTGCCTGATCGATATCGGATAGTTGCAAAATCCGCTCCCCTGGTCCCGCACTCTGGCCCGTTCACCGCGGGCTTTACCGGTTCGATCTAGGCTGCCTTCAGCCTAGCGGCAAGACCACTGTTGGCCTGATTACTGACGGACGGAAGCGCCTTCGCTGCGCGGGTCGGCGGCACCGATCCAGCCCTCGGGGGTCCACTGGGCGGCGTTGGTCTTGAGCGGCAGGGGTCTCGCGGTGATCTGGGCGTGGCCCAGCGCCTTCAGATCATCCACCATTGCTTCCAGTGCGCTGCCTTGTTCGATCACCACCACGTCGCCGGGTGAATAGAGCTGCGGAAGCGCCAGCGCCTCGTCCAGTGAGAGGCCGAAATCGATAAGACCCATCAGCGTCTTGGCGACCTGAACGGGGATCGTCCCGCCGCCCGCTGCGCCCACTGCATACATGAGCTTGCCGTCCGGTCCGTACACCACAGTCGGCGCCATCGAACTGCGCGGGCGCTTGCTCCCCTCGACCCGGTTGGCGACGGTGCGGCCATCCTCGAGGGGGGTAAAGCTGAAATCGGTCAATTCGTTGTTGAGGTAGAAACCGCCGAACATCAGCCCCGAACCGAACGACCCTTCGATGGTGGAGGTATAGCTGACCGCATTCCCGGCGCTGTCGATGGCGACGAAATGGGAGGTCCCGCTTTCCGGCGGCTCGGTCCCGTCCGGCGGGGCAAGGGCGGTCTGCGGCGCAATCCCGGGCTGCGCGGCCGCCATGGTGGAGGTCGCGGAAATCAGCGCCGCGCGGGCGGTCAGATAGTCTGCGTCGGTCAGCCAGCCCACGGGCACCGGCACGAAATCGGGATCGGCCAGATACCGTTCCCGGTCTGCATAGGCGAGCCGCTGCGATTCGGCGAACAGGTGCCAGCTGGTCGGCGATCCGGGACCGGTAGCGGCGAGATCGAATGGTTCCAGCTGCTTGAGAATGGCATAGACTGTGGTTGCCCCGGACGATGGCGGACCCATGCCGCAGATCCGGTAGATGCGGTACTTTCCGCACACCGGCTCGCGCGGCTTCGCGGCGTAGGATGTCACATCCGCGGCGCTCATTCCGGCCGGGCGCGGGGTTGCCGCGGCGACATGTGCGGCGAGATCGGCTGCGAAAGACCCCTGGTAGAAACTGTCCGGACCCTCGGCAGATAGTTTCAGAAAAACTGTCGCCAGCCGCGGGTTGCGAATCAGGGCTCCGGCGGGCTGGGGTTTGCCTGCAGCGTCGTAGAACAGTTCCTTGCCATATGGGTCGATAGCGGCGCGGTCGGCCGAGCGGGCAAGGAATTCGTGAAACCGCGGGCTGATCGCGAAACCGTCGCGCGC
This sequence comes from Allopontixanthobacter sp., assembly GCF_034376665.1. Taxonomy (NCBI): domain Bacteria; kingdom Pseudomonadati; phylum Pseudomonadota; class Alphaproteobacteria; order Sphingomonadales; family Erythrobacteraceae; genus Allopontixanthobacter; species Allopontixanthobacter sp. Next base: position 66,247 of record NZ_JAXMJI010000102.1, read on the forward strand.
CAGTTCCAACGCCGGCCCGACCAGCGTTTCCCACGGCAGCCTGCCGTATTGCCGGTGAGCCATCCCGGCCAGGCGGAGATTGCCGGGAACCCCGACGCTGAGACCGGAGAGAACCGCCTCGCGGTAGCCGAGCGGCTTGCCGTCTTCGTCAAGGAACCAGTCGGGTGCCGCCGCCGAGGGCGCGGTTTCGCGGCCGTCGATCGTGGTCACCGTGCCATCGGGCGCTGCATGGACGAAAAACCCGCCGCCGCCGATCCCGGAGCTTTGCGGTTCGACCACGGTCAGCGCCAGCATCGTGGCAATCGCGGCATCGGTGGCGCTGCCGCCCATCCGCAGCATCCGCGCCCCGGCGTCGGCGGCGCGGGGATCGGCCGCGCTGACAAGGCCGCGTTCCAGCTCGGCCGGCTGGGTTGCAAGGGGCGGGGAGACGAATTCCGGGCGCTCGGTCTGGAGCGGCTGACAGGCCGTCAGGAGGACGCCGGAGATGAGAAAGGTCAGTGTGCGGATGTTCATGGCTACGGCGCTATTCGCTGCCAATCGCTTCTGCAATGCTAGAAAATCCGTCGCGCTGCATCAGGCGCTCCAGCCCGCGGGTGATCCGGCGCGGCAGACCGGGGCCGCCATAGACCATTGCGGTGTAAAGCTGGACCAGGCTCGCACCTGCCCTGATCCGGGCCCAGGCGTCCTCCGCGCTCGCGATTCCCCCGACCCCGACCAGCGGGATCACCCCGCCGGTGGCGCTTCGAAAATCGCGCAGGCGCTGCTGCGCCAGATCGCGCAGGGGCGCACCCGAGAGCCCGCCGGTCTCGCCGGCATGGGGCGATTTCAGTGGCGGACGGGAAATCGTGGTGTTGGACACGATCAGCGCGCCCAGGTTCCTGTCGAGCGCGATGCGCGCGATGGCGTCGATATCGGCAGGCTGGAGATCGGGCGCGACTTTCAGGAAGATCGGTGCCGTGCTGCTCCCGCGGGCTTCGATCACCGCATCGAGCAGGGCCGCAAGTGCACCTTCATCCTGCAGCGCCCGCAGGCCGGGCGTATTCGGGCTGGAGATGTTGACTGCCAGATAGCTGGCGAGCGGTGCCATCATCCGGGTCATCACCGCGTAATCCGCAGTGCGGTCGGGCGAATCCTTGTTGGCCCCGATATTGATGCCGACAATTCCGGCATTCCGGCCCACCCGCCGCTCGAGCCGCGCCTGTGCCCTGTGTGATCCCCTGTTGTTGAAGCCCATCCGATTGATCACCGCGCGGTCTTCCACCAGGCGAAACAGGCGCGGCTTCGGGTTACCCGCCTGCGGCAGAGGGGTGATCGAACCCACTTCGGCAAAGCCGAACCCGAGGCCCAGCAGTGCATCGGGAACTTCGGCGTCCTTGTCGAACCCGGCCGCCATGCCGAGGGGATTGGGAAAATGCAGCCCCGCCACGGTCACGGCGAGCGGCCCGGCGGCGGGCGGCGCCGTCCGCGGACTACATTTCAACGCGGTCAGTGTCAGTGCGTGGGCGGTTTCCGGATCAAGCGCAAACAGGCCCGGGCGAAGGATACCGAAGATCATCCCTGGCCTCTATCCGGCCCGAGCGGTCCCGGCAACTTTCCCCGCGAACCGGATCACGGGCGCGATCGAATCAGCGTTTTATGCCAGCGGGTTGCAACGAACGTTTCAAACATTGCAGATGTTTCATCTTTTCTGTCGCTTACATACAATCAGAATCGGTGCAGGTGCGCCTATAGAGTCGCTGCGACCCGAAGGGCTCTGGCAGCAATGCATAGAGTTCCTCGACTTCAGGGGCGGTTCCTTTAAACAGGGGGCCGCCCTTTTTTTGTCACGTCGCGAAGGAACTCTGGTGACCATTGCCCAAGGCGAAGCCAGACCGCTCACCAGGGCTTCCTTGATCCAGATCGAATATATCGCGGTGCCGGCATCGCTGACCGATTATGTGACCACGTTCTATCACTTTCGATGCGACGAGCCGGAGATCAAGGAAATCCAGCCCGCCGGCGTCGGGCACCTGACCTTGTTTCCCTGCGGGCAAGGCGCAATGCACTTTCCCGGCGGCCGGAAAGATCCCGCGCACCGGACCAATCTGTTGACGCCCAGCACGGCCGCCAGTCCGTTCGAAATGGCGGGACCGTTCCATGCGATCGGAGCATCCATGTCGCCGCTCGGCTGGGCCGCACTGACCGGCATGGACGCCAGCAAACATGCCAACCGGCTGCTCGATGCGGCGGAGTGGCTGGGGCGCGATATCGGTGTGCTGGGCGAAGAATTATGCAGCGCCTATATCGATGGCAGTTTGGACGGCACCGCCTGCGCCATGCGGTTGGCGGATTACATCGGGGACCACCTTCGCCCGGTGAACAGCCGCCATGCACAGCTTATTCGGCTGACCGGGCAATGGCTCGGCGAATCGATCCACCCCCCGATCGAAAGCCTCTACGAGCGGTCGTCCTATTCGAAGCGCCAGGTGCAGCGGCTGGTCGAGCGGTATTTCGGCGTGCCGCCGGTGGCGCTGAAACGCAAATACCGCGGGTTGCGGGCCGCCGCGCTGCTGTCGCTGCCGAACCTCACGCCGGAATTCGAAGCGAAGGTGTATGATGCGTTTTACGACCAATCGCACATGATCCGCGAAATACGGCTGTTCGCGGGCCGGACACCGGCCCGGCTGGGCAACGAAGATCACCCTTACCTGACCGAGATGCTCGACCCGAAGAATTTTCGAGAGATCGGTATGGGCTCGCAGGACCTGATCTGAGCACAACCGGCTGCCCGGATTGCTAACGACTCGCAACAAGGGAAAATGCGTTGAAACCGAACAAATGCGTCACTAGGTGAAATCGGAACGAATTCGTCCGATTTAACCGGGAAGCTTGCAATGCGCCTGTCCAGCATGGCCGATTATGCCGTCGTCACGATGTGCGCCGCCGCGCGCCATTGCGGCTTCGCACGGGTCTCCGCGGCGGAACTTGCGGCCGAAACCGGTTTGCCCGCGCCGACGGTGCAGAAACTGGTCAGCAAGCTGACGGCGGCCGGCCTGCTGCGTTCGGTCCGCGGGGTCGGCGGCGGGCTGCAACTGGCCCGCCCGGCTGCGGCGATCACGCTCGCGGATATTGTCGAGGCGGTCGAAGGTCCGATCGCGCTGACCGCCTGTGTCGAACACGGCAAGCATGATTGCGCGCTGGAGCGAACCTGCAGCGTGCGGCCCCACTGGGGCGCGGTGAACGATGCGATGCGCGGCGCTTTGGCGGGGATTCCGCTGACGCAGCTGGCCCAGAGAGAAATGGCATGAACGAACAGACTACCATTCCGGAAGCAGAGATCCAGGACAAGGCCGCGCGCGATGCCGCCAAACGCCTTGAAACCTATGAATTCGGCTGGTCGTCCGACATCGAACAGGACTTCGCGCCCAAGGGGCTGAGCGAAGACACCGTCCGGTTCATTTCGGCCAAGAAGAACGAGCCCGAATGGATGCTCGACTGGCGGTTGAAGGCGTTCCGCCTGTGGCAGACCATGGAAACGCCCGATTGGGCCAAACTCAATATTCCGCCGATCGACTATCAGAATGCGTATTATTACGCCGAACCGACCAAGAAACCGAAACTCGGCAGTCTCGACGAGGTCGATCCGGAAATCCTCCGCGTGTACGAGAAACTGGGGATCCCGATCGCGGAACAGGAAGTCCTTGCCGGGGTCGAAGGGGCGCGTAAAGTTGCAGTCGATGCGGTGTTCGACAGCGTTTCGGTGGCGACCACATTCCGCGCCGAACTCGAACGGGCCGGGGTCATTTTCCGGTCGATCAGCGAAGCGATCCGCGAATATCCCGAACTGGTCAAGGCGTGGCTGGGCAAGGTCGTGCCGATGCGCGACAATTATTTCGCCACGCTCAATTGCGCGGTCTTTTCGGACGGCACCTTCGTCTACATTCCCGAGGGCGTCCGCTGCCCGATGGAGCTCAGCACCTATTTCCGGATCAACGCCGAAAACACCGGCCAGTTCGAACGCACGCTGATCGTGGCGGAAAAGGGCAGCTACGTCAGCTATCTCGAAGGCTGCACCGCCCCGATGCGCGATGAAAACCAGCTCCACGCCGCGGTGGTGGAATTGGTCGCGATGGACGATGCGGAGATCAAATATTCGACCGTCCAGAACTGGTATCCGGGCGACAGCGAAGGCAAGGGCGGGATCTACAATTTCGTCACCAAGCGCGGGCTATGCCAAGGCGCGCGGTCGAAAATCAGCTGGACCCAGGTCGAAACCGGCAGCGCGGTGACGTGGAAATACCCCTCCTGCGTCCTCAACGGCGAGGACAGCGTGGGCGAGTTCTACTCGGTCGCGGTGACCAACAATTACCAGCAGGCCGACACCGGCACCAAGATGATCCACAACGGCAAGGGGACCCGTAGCACGATCATCTCCAAGGGGATCAGCGCGGGTCGTTCGAACAACACCTATCGCGGGTTAGTCCGGGTGGGCGCCAATGCCGATAACGTGCGCAATTTCACCCAGTGCGACAGCCTGCTGCTCGGCAGCCTCAGCGGCGCGCACACCGTGCCCTATATCGAGGTGAAGAACCCGAGCGCCCAGATCGAGCACGAGGCAACCACCAGCAAGATTTCGGACGACCAGCTGTTCTACGCGATGCAACGCGGGCTGGGCGCGGAAGAAGCGGTGGCGCTGATCGTCAACGGATTTGCGAAAGAAGTGATGAAGCAATTGCCAATGGAATTTGCGGTCGAAGCGCAGAAGCTGCTGGCGATTAGTCTTGAAGGATCGGTCGGATGATCAGCCTTTGGGACAAAGGCCGAGACTCGAAAACCCCTCCCCTTCAGGGGAGGGGCAAGGGGTGGGGGCTGTCAGAAGAACAGCTCGCTACGCTGCAGACTCGCGCCCGCGCCATGCGCAACAACCCGACCGAGCCTGAGCTGCGCTTGTGGCGGGGCCTGTCAAATTCCCGGCTCGGTGGTTTCAAGTTCCGCCGCCAACAGGTGATTGGCCGGGCGATTGCGGATTTCGTCTGCACCTCCGTGAAGCTGATTGTCGAAGTAGATGGCGATACGCACGCTGACACAGCACGGGAAGATCGCCGCGATGCATATTTAAATGGTTTTGGTTACCGGGTCCTGCACGTCAGCAACCCCGATGTGATGAGAAATATGGACGGGGTTTTGACATTGATTTTGCAGACGCTTGAATCGGCCGACAGGCCCCACCCCAACCCCTCCCCTGAAGGTGAGGGGCTTAAAGAGGTGGAAGCACAAAAATTGTTGGCGATTAGCCTTGAAGGATCGGTCGGATGACCAAGAAAACACTCTCCATCAGCACCGGTCCGAAATCGGACGCTACCGACCCGCGTGACACTTGGGGGGTCAAGGGCAAGCGGCTCGACCGGCTGCACGACATGGCGCGCGATCGGCGGCGCAATCCGACCGATGCGGAAAAGCTGCTGTGGACGCGGCTCGCCAACCAGAAGCTGGGCGGTTTCAAGTTCAAGAAGCAGTTCATCGTCGGCACCTCGATCGTCGATTTCGCCTGTCCGACGGTGTGGCTGGTGGTCGAGATCGACGATCTGGACATCGATGCCGAACTGCAGGCGATGAGCGACCGCAAGCTGGCCGAAGTCGGCGTGCGCGTGCTGCGATTCACCAACGAGGCGGTTCTGGAGGATGTCGACGCGGTCTGCGCGGAGATCCTCGAGATGCTGAAAACCCCGTTCGAGAAACCCCGCCGGCCCCGAACCCCACCGGTTACGCCCGTCGCAGACGCCTACAACGCGGGATATTGAGAGACACAAATGCTGAAAATCGACAACCTCACCGCCGAAGTGGGCGGCACGGCCATCCTGAGCGGCCTTTCGCTGAGCATCAATGCGGGCGAAGTGCACGCGATCATGGGCCCCAACGGCGCGGGCAAGTCGACGCTCGCCTATGTACTCGGCGGGCGGCCCGGTTACGAAGTCACCGGCGGCAGTGTCAGCTTCATGGGTAAGGACCTGCTTGATCTCGAACCGCATGAACGCGCCGCGCTCGGCCTGTTTCTTGGATTCCAGTATCCGGTCGAAATTCCCGGTGTGTCCAACGTTCAGTTCCTGCGCGAATCGCTCAATTCGCAGCGCCGTGCGCGGGGCGAGGCTCCGCTGTCGGGCGGCGAGTTCCTGAAGCTGGCGAAGGAAAAGGCCGCGCTGCTGCGAATGGACATGGAAATGCTCAAGCGGCAGGTCAATGTTGGCTTTTCCGGCGGCGAGAAAAAGCGCGCCGAGATGGTCCAGATGGGCATCTTGGGCCCGAAATTCGCTGTGCTGGACGAAACCGACTCCGGTCTCGACATCGACGCGTTGCGCATTGTCGGCGACGGGATCAATGCAATCATGCGCAAGCCGGACCGGGCGGTGCTGCTGATCACCCATTACCAGCGGCTGCTCGAATATGTGAAGCCGGACTATGTCCATGTGCTCGCGAACGGCCGGATCGTGAAGACCGGCGGCGCGGAACTCGCCCACCAACTGGAAAGCGAAGGCTATGAAGCGGTCGTACAGGAAGAAGCTGCCTGATGGCCGATGTCGCAACCCTTCCCACCGTGCGCCCGAGTAACAGGGACGAGGATTGGCGCTATTCCGACAGCGCCTACCTCGCAGCCGCCGACCTCGCAGCAATTCATCACTGGCGCAGGCTGGAGGTTCCGGCAGGCGAGACGCGTGACGAGATTTTCACCTTCCTCGACGACACCAGCGGCACCGAACGGCTGCGGGTGAATGTCGGTGCGGGCGGCACTTTCACCTGCTTCGCGGCCATCACTGGCGGAAGGTATCGCCGGCTGGAACTGGAAATCACCTTGTCGGAAGGCGCGCATTTCGAATTTGGCGGCGTCACTGTCGGCGGCGGCGAGATGGTGCAGGAATTCGTCACAAGGGTCATCCATGCGGAGCCTGACGGTACTTCCAACCAGGTCGTGCGGGCGGTGCAAGGCGGCACATCGACGGGGAATTTTCTCGGCCGGATCGAAGTTGTCCGCGATGCCCAGAAAACCGACGCGGCGCAGAATTTCCGCGCACTCCTGCTGGAAAAAGGGGCCTCCGCCAACACCAAGCCCGAACTCGAAATCTTCGCCGACGACGTGAAATGCGCCCACGGCGCCGCCATCGGTGCGCTGGACGATAGTGCCGCCTTCTACATGGCCGCGCGCGGATTGCCGCCCGAGGTCGCCCGGCGGCTGCTGGTGCAGGCCTTCATCGGCGATGCCTTCGCCGCGATGGCGGATGATGAGGCGCGCGAAGTGATGCTTGGCCATGTCCTCGAAAAGCTGGGTGACGCGGTATGAGCGATGTCGCGATCCTGAGCCGGAAGGCGGATTTTCCCGGCCTCGTCACGGCTGACGGGAAGCCGTGGCATTATCTCGACACCGCTGCGACAGCGCAGAACCCGCAGGCGGTGATCGACGCGATGAGCAGCGCCTTGGGCCGCGATTACGCGACCGTGCATCGGGGGGTTTATTCCCGCTCGGCCAGGATGACGCAGGGCTATGAGGCCGCGCGCGAACGGGTCGCGGCATTTATGGGCGCGCGCAGTGCGAACGAAGTCGTGTTCCTGCGCGGCGCGACCGAGGGGATCAACCTCGTCGCGCAAAGCTGGGGGACCGCTAACCTGAAGCCGGGCGACCGGATCATGCTCAGCCAACTGGAACACCATTCCAACATCGTGCCGTGGCAGATGGTGGCGCAGAAGGTTGGCGCCGAAATCGACGTCTGCCCGCTGACGGAAGATCACCGGATCGATCTCGACGCGCTGGAAAAAATGCTCACCCCCGCGCACAAGATCGTCGCGCTGGCGCATGTTTCCAACGTGCTCGGATCGATATTGGGCGCGAAGCGAGCAGCAAAACTGGCGCATTCGGTCGGCGCGAAATTCCTGCTCGATGGCTGTCAGGCGGCCCCGCGGATGCGGCTCGACATGGCGGAGCTGGATTGCGATTTCTACGTCTGGTCGGGCCACAAGCTTTACGGTCCCACCGGCGTCGGGGTGCTGTGGGCGCGTGAGGAAATTCTGAACGCGATGCCCCCGTGGCAGGGCGGCGGCGCGATGATCGACAAGGTGACTTTCGCAGAAACCACCTATGCCCCCGCGCCGCAGCGGTTCGAGGCTGGCACGCCGATGATCACCGAGGTGATCGCGCTGCATGCCGCTGTGGACTATGTCGAAAGTGTCGGCGGCATGGAAAGCCACTTCGCCCATGAAAGCGCGCTGGCCGGGAAATTGCGCGACGAATTGCGCGGCATCAATTCGGTCCGCCTGTTCGGACCGGAAAAATCGGCGGGTATCGTGTCCTTCGCGATGGAGGGGGTTCACCCGCACGATCTGGGCACCATATTGGATGAAGAGAATGTCGCGATCCGGGCCGGCCACCACTGCGCCCAGCCGCTGATGGCGCATCTGGGCGTACCGGCAACCGCCCGCGCCAGTTTCGGCCTGTATAGCGACGAGGATGACATTGCCGCGCTGCTGCGCGGGATTGAACGCACGACAAGGATTTTTGGCTGATGAACGAACCGGGCAAGATCGCGGTCGAGGAAGTGGATGCTGTGGCAGCGCCAAGGCGCGCGCGCGTCGAAGACCTGGAAACGGTCGCAGAAAGCATGGGCGAAAAGCTGGAGCGCAAACGCGACTATCTGGAAGGCTTCCTGAACAAGAAACCGGAAGAGGTTTCATCCAGCGAACCGGGCGGCGATCTGTACGAGGCCGTGGTCGAGGCGCTGAAGGAGATTTACGATCCGGAAATTCCGGTGAACATCTACGATCTCGGCCTGATTTACGGGGTCGATGTCTCGCCCGATGCCGATGTGACCATCAGCATGACGCTGACCACGCCGAATTGCCCGGTGGCCGAGAGCATGCCTTCCGAAGTGGAATTACGCGCAGGCGCGGTGCCGGGCGTGCGCGATGCGGAAGTGGTGCTGGTGTGGGATCCGCCGTGGGATCCGCAGAAGATGAGCGACGAAGCGCGCCTTGAACTGGGGATGCTGTGATGGCTGACGATCAAACAACCACCAAGACCCGCCAACTGCCCGCTGCCGTCACCCTGACGCCGCGGGCCGAGCAGCGCATCGCCGATCTGATGGCGAAAGCTCCTGAAGGCGCAATCGGGGTCAAGCTCTCGACCCCGCGCCGCGGCTGTTCGGGCCTCGCCTACTCGGTCGACTACGTGACCGAGGAAGTGAAATTCGACGAGAAAATCACCACGCCCGGCGGGGTTCTCTATATCGACGGTGCAAGCGTGCTGTATCTTGTGGGGTCGGTGATGGACTGGGTGGAAGACGATTTCACCGCCGGATTCACCTTCGCAAACCCCAACGCAAAGGGTGCCTGCGGCTGCGGCGAAAGCTTCATGGTCTGACTGGGTTCAACTCTCGGCGGTAACTTCGTCGATGAAGTCGAGCAGCGCCTGGTCATATTCGTCGATCTGGCCGTTGCGGGCCATCTGGCCTTCCAGCCACAGGCGTTCATCGCTCGTCAGATCCTGCGCCCGGGCTACTCCATCGGCGGTGCCGGCGGCAGGCGACCTCTTCCCGAATACCGCGGCAAAGGTGCGCGGGCTGGTGCTGGCCATCCGGCCCATGAAGCTGCCGATGCTGGCCCGGTTATCAGCCACGAACGTCTCGAGCTCCATGGCACGGACCCGCTCGAGCTCCGCATTTTCGGGCGAATAGCCCATCAGATAATTGCCCACGCCCTGCGCGAACAGCGTCTTCCATTCGGGAACGTTCGGTGCGCCAAGTGTCGCATCCTTCAGACGGAACAGCATTGCCGCCTCGCGCCGGCTGACGCCAGCCGGGCGGTCGCTGGCGGGCGCGAACAGCATCCGGCGAATGATCTGCACTTCCGCGCTGCTGATATGGGTCTCGGACAATTCACCGCCGCCGCGCGTCGGGCCACTGCCGGTCAGCACTGCCTGTTCCAGCTGCGCGAGAACGAAGGCCTTCAGCGAATCGGGGACATTGCGCGCGCGTTCGAAAACCCGCACCAGCAGTTCCAACTCGCTCATCGCGCATAGCCGCCCGTCGCGGGTAATTTGCTGGACCAGCCAATTGGCTTCCTCCTGCGCGACGTAGCCTTTCGGATCGGTGCCGTTGATGACGTATTCGCCGACCGCTTCGGTGAAAAAATCGCACCACGCCTCGTCCGGCGAAGCTATCGAATCGTTGATCGAAAACAGGCTCTCGGCCTCCTCGCGGCTGACGCGGCCGTCACGCCAGCCCGCACTTCGCAAGGCGGCGATTTCGTCTGCGCTGATTACACCGTCGCTGCGTACCCTGGCCGCAAGATTGCCGAACTGAATACCCATTGGCTCGCCGTTCCTCGAATGTTCAAG
>NZ_JAXMJI010000103.1:0-61402 GCF_034376665.1 Allopontixanthobacter sp.
GCCCCCATGTCTTCCGCATCGGGGCAGGGGCCGCGTTCATGCGCCAGCAGCATGGAGGCTTCTTCCGCCTTGCCGCTGATGTGCTTGAACATCTTGAGGTTCCAGACTTTCGCCATCGATCCTTCGAGCGGCAGGTTCTTCATCTGCAGGAAGGAATGGAAACCCATCACGCCGAGGCCGACGGAGCGTTCGCGCATCGCCGAATATTTCGCCCGCGCCATTTCTTCGGGCGCACGGTCGATGTAATCCTGCAGGACGTTGTCGAGCATGCGCATCACGTCTTCGATGAAGACCTTGTCGCCGTTCCACTCGTCCCATTTTTCGAGATTAAGCGAGGACAGGCAGCACACCGCGGTGCGGTCGTTGCCGAGATGGTCGATACCCGTCGGCAGGGTGATCTCGCTGCATAGGTTGGAAGTCGAAACCTTCAGCCCCAGGTCGCGGTGATGCTTCGGCATCATCCGGTTCACCGTGTCGGAGAAGACGATATAGGGTTCGCCCGTGGCCAGCCGGGTTTCGACCAGCTTCTGGAACAGCGAACGCGCGTCCACCGTACCGCGCACTTCGCCGGTCTTGGGCGATAGCAGGTCGAATTTCTCGCCCGCGCGGACCGCTTCCATGAATTTGTCGGACAACAGCACGCCGTGGTGCAGATTCAATGCCTTGCGGTTGAAATCGCCCGACGCCTTGCGGATTTCGAGGAATTCCTCGATTTCCGGATGCGACACGTCGAGATAGCAGGCGGCACTGCCGCGCCGCAGCGAACCCTGGGAAATTGCCAGCGTCAGGCTGTCCATCACCCGCACGAAGGGGATGATGCCGCTGGTCTTTCCGTTGAGGCCGACCGGTTCGCCAATCCCGCGCACATTGCCCCAATAGGTGCCGATCCCGCCGCCCTTGGACGCGAGCCAGACGTTTTCGTTCCAGGAGTTGACGATCCCTACGAGGCTGTCGGACACCGAATTGAGATAGCAGGAAATCGGCAGTCCGCGGCTGGTGCCGCCGTTGGACAGCACCGGCGTGGCGGGCATGAACCACAGCTTGGAGATATAGTCGTACAGCCGCTGCGCATGATCCTGGTCATCGGCATAGGCATCGGCCACGCGGGCGAACAGGTCCTGAAAATTCTCGCCCGGCAGCAGGTAGCGATCGATCAGCGTGTCCTTGCCGAAATCGGTCAGCAGAGCGTCGCGACTGGTGTCCGTGACCACGGCAAAGCGGCGGTCGCGCACTTTCTTGGTGTCGGCCTTGTCTGCCGCGGCACCGGCAGAATTCACCGCAGCAGCCAGCGCGCCGGTCATCGCCTGCGCCGCCTTTTCCGCCACCAGCGCGTCGCTGCCCTTGTCTGCCGTGTCCATCGTCACAATTTGCTTCTCTTCATTCTTGGCCGGAGTTTTTGCCGGCCGGGGCGGGGGAGTGTCGTCGATCGTGTCGTTACCATCCAGATCGAGCCCCATGGCTGCATCGTCCCCGCTTTTGAAATCCATCTCAGCCCCGTTCTCAATGTGGTGGGAACATTGCCCCCAATCAAGCCAATGTTCTACTTCCGTTCGATTCGGCGGAGCGTGTCCCCACCTAGCAATTTTCGCAGGCCGAAGGGGAATTACTTTTCCCCCCACATACCCACAGATACCGCCGAACGCCCATGCAACTGTCCCGAATTCGCCCTCGCCGCCTTCGCCAGGCAAGCCGATGGTGTAACAAGTTCTAGTAGGTGCCCCCCGGTAACCAACCACTAGATAGTGAATCAGTGCGTCCAATCACGCAAGAGGGTAAATTCCGATTTAATAGCCTGCCGACAGCCATCGGCCCGGGTGTATTGTCTTTGCAATACGCGCGACGCGTGGGGAAACCTTGGCTGGCGCGTTGCGCAAGTCCAAAAATGAATCTGCGAAAAAATATTTCACGGGATAAGATGATGTGCGGGCTTTGAATCAATCGAATCGGGACCGGAAATTCTGTGCCCCGCAGGCACGCAGTCCAGTGGAGCCCGCAGCCCTTGGCCAGGGCGACGATTGGCACTGCCGCAGCACCGCCCGCAGCGCGGAACGTCGACAGTGCCAATGTCCGCCTGAATTAAACTTCAGGTCGAGGGCGTGTTTCGAACATTGAAGGCAAAGATTTTACGCAGGTCCTTTCCTGAAGCGAGCCGCTGCGCTTCGCGTTTCTGAAGCTGGCGGGACAATTGAGCGTGTTGAACAGGGCTGTTCGCAATGATTATGTTGGCAAGGTACAACTGGTCTTCCGACAGCCCGCTCGGCAGTGGATGTAGTACCTTTATTTTCGAAACGGCTCTTTTGGCGAGCCGGTTGACCGCCAAGGAACTGGCCCCGCGATACATCGTGATGTTCGCTGGTTTACCGTCGGGACCGCATTGAAAAAGCACCTGGGCCACGCCGGACTCCTGCACTTGGGAGCGAAGCGGGGTGGGCGATTGAAGGTGTCGATCAAGATCGCGGGAAATATCTTCGGCAAACCGCTCGATCGAGCGATTGGAAGACACCACGATGTCGGCCTTCTGGGCCTGTATTGCGGAAAGCGGGAGGGCAAGCGATGCTGCAATTGCAACTGATGCTAGTATTTTCATCGGATCATCCTTTTTTCAATGGGATGACCGGCCACAGAGGAAAATCGCTGCAGCGACCCTGTTTTATAGAAAGCGCCTTAGCAGCGCATACGACGATCTTTTACTGGTCGATCAGTCAAAACGCGTCTGCGGGTCGCTATTTTGGCAAAGGGAGAAATACTCCGATTGGGACAAATTGTCAATTTTTTCGACACTCGGGAGCACGTCTCTCCGCGGTTCTGAGCCGCTGATAAACCGGACAATTTTTTCATGATGCTGCACGTACCAACTTTCTACGTCCGCGGATCGGCAACGCCGGCTCCGCGCAGCGCTTCGAGTCGCGCAGGCAGCTACAAAATAGATCCTCAGGCGCTGGCGGCATGCTCGGCGATTGCGTCGGCCATGGGTTCGACCAGCTCCACCGGAAGGTCGTGCCCCATGCCGGGGAACAGTTTCAGCTTGGCGCCGGAAATATGCGCTGCGGTGTCATGCGCGCCTTCCACCTTGACCAGCGGATCGGCCTCGCCGTGGACCACCAGCGTCGGCGCGGTGATCGCCGCCAGCCGGCTGCGGCGGCTTCTGTCGGCAATGATCGCGGCCATCTGGCGGGCCATCCCGGCGGGATAGAAACTGCGCCGGAAATTGGTTTCGATCTTCTGGTGCAGAACCGCCTCGTCAGCCGGATAGGCGGGGCTGCCGATGGCGCGGGCGACGCGCACGCCGTGAGCGCGGATCGTGGCCAACTCGGTGTCGGCCGGGCGGGTAGTCAGCGCGCTCATCGCTTCCTTGTCCGCCGCGGGCACGCTGGAATGGCCGGTGGTCGACATGATCGAGGTCAGGCTGAGCACGCGGGCCGGATGTTCCGCCGCGATCAGTTGCGCGATCATCCCGCCCATCGACGCGCCGACGATATGCGCCCGCTCGATCCCCAGCGCGTCGAGCAGACCGACCCCGTCCGCTGCCATGTCCGACAGCGTATAGGGCACGCGGGGCTTCAGTCCGAAGCGCGCCTTGATCATGGTCCAGGGGATCGAGACCTTGCCTGCATCGTCGAATTTATGGCTGAGGCCGATATCGCGGTTGTCATAGCGGATCACCCGAAAGCCGCGCGCCACCAGCGCCTCGACCAGCTCCATCGGCCACAACGTCAGTTGCGCGCCCAAGCCCATCACCAGCAGCATAGCGGGATCGCTCTCAGCGCCGTAAGATTCGTATTCCAGCGCAATGTTGTTGGCGGTGATTTGAGGCATGGATTAAACAACTTTCGTGTTAAAAAGAGAGCCTACACCGGCGGTGACAGCCATGGCCAGCGCGCCCCAGAAAACTACCCGGACGATGGATTTCAGGGTTGGTGATCCGCCCACCCGGGCACCCATAAAGCCAAGCGCCGCCAGAAAGATCAGCGAAGCGGCGATAACACTGGAAACAATCGCATCTGCCGGCGCCGCCAGCACCAGCAGCATGGGCAATGCGGCACCGACGGCAAATGTCCCCGCCGACGCCAGAGCCGCTTGCAGCGGCCGCGCGGTGGTAAGTTCGGAAATGCCAAGTTCGTCGCGGGCATGGGCACCAAGTGCATCGTGCATAGTGAGCTGGCGGGCAACTTCGCGCGCCAGATCGGGTGCAAGGCCGCGCTGCGCATAGATGGCGGCCAGCTCATCCAATTCAAATTCAGGTTGGTCCCTCAGTTCCCTGCGTTCACGGTCAACATCGGCGTTTTCAGTGTCTGATTGCGAGCTGACCGATACATATTCCCCCGCAGCCATCGATAATGCGCCAGCCACCAGACCGGCGGACCCGGCAAGCAGAATGGCGGGCTTGTCTGCCGCAGCCGACGCGACCCCGACAATCAGGCTGGCCGTGGACACGATCCCGTCATTCGCGCCAAGCACCGCTGCGCGTAGCCACCCGATGCGGCCGATAGTGTGGGATTCGCTGTGCAGTCTGCTCATCTCTTTTGCTCGTCCCTGGGTGCGCGTCTTATGGCACCAGTATCGTATCGCGGGCTACTTCGTCCGTTTCAGGATAATCGAGCGTATAATGCAGCCCGCGGCTTTCGTGCCGCGCCAGCGCAGAACGGACGATCAGTTCGGCGCTCTGCAGCAGGTTCCGCAGTTCGATCAAATCGGTCGTGACGCGGAAATGGCCGTAGTAATCGGCGACTTCCTCGTTCAGCAGCCGGATGCGGTGCTGCGCGCGCTGCAGCCGTTTGGTGGTGCGCACGATCCCTACGTAGTTCCACATGAAGCGGCGGATTTCGGTCCAGTTCTGCTTGATGATCACTTCTTCGTCCGAATCGGTGACGCGGCTTTCGTCCCAGGCATTGACCGGCGGCGGCGCGGCGAATTCGTCCCACCGCGCGAGGATGTCGGCCGCTGCCGCTTCGCCGAACACGAAGCATTCGAGCAGACTGTTGGACGCCAGCCGGTTCGCGCCGTGCAGCCCGCTTTCGGTGCATTCGCCGGCCGCATAGAGGCCGGGCAGGTCGGTCCGTCCCGCCAGATCGATCAGGATCCCGCCGCAGGTGTAATGCTGCGCGGGCACCACCGGAATGGGGCCGGTGGTCATGTCGATCCCCAGACCCAACAGCTTTTCATGGATGGTCGGGAAATGGTCCCTGACAAATGCGGCTGGCCGATGGCTGATGTCGAGATGCACGCAGTCGAGGCCGTAGCGTTTGATCTGGTCGTCGATCGCACGGGCAACGACGTCGCGCGGGGCCAGCTCCATGCGTTCCGGATCGTAATCCGCCATGAAGCGGCGCCCGGTTTCCGGGTGGAGCAGATGCCCGCCCTCGCCCCGCACGGCCTCGGTAATCAGGAAATTCTTGACCTCCAGATTGTACAGGCAGGTCGGGTGGAACTGCATCATTTCCATGTTGGAAACCCGAGCGCCCGCGCGCCACGCCATCGCGATACCATCGCCCGTCGCGCCCCGCGGTGCGGTCGAAAACTGGTACACCCGGCCCGCACCGCCCGCCGCCATGATCGTGGCGTGCGCGGTATGCGCTTCTACCTTGCCGGTTGCGTCATCCAGCGCATAGGCGCCCCAGACCCGGCCGGAACCGGAATATCTGGTCTCGTGCTTGCCGGTGATCAGGTCGACGCAGCTGCGCCCCGGCAGCATGGTGATGTTGGGGTTGGCGCTGGCGGCCTTCAGCAAAGCCTCCTGGACGGCCCAGCCGGTTGCATCGTTCACATGCACAATCCGGCGGTGCGAATGGCCGCCCTCCCGCGTCAGATGCAGGTCGGCGCCTTGTGCGTTGAAGGGTACACCGAGCTCGGCCAGCCGGGCGATCGAATGCGGCGCGCGTTCGATCACATATTCGACCGTTTCCAGCCGGTTGAGGCCCGCGCCCGCGCGCATCGTGTCCTGGATATGGTTCTCGAACGTGTCGCCTGCGTCCAGCACCGCGGCGATGCCGCCCTGCGCCCAGGCCGTGCTGCCGCCGTCGAGCGATCCCTTCGCAAGGACGAGAACCTTCCGGTGCTGCGCCAGGGCGAGCGCGGCGGTCAGCCCGGCAGCGCCCGACCCGATGATCAGCACATCATGCACCTGACTGGTCATCCGCGGGACGCCGCGCTGGTCAGCGACACGAAGACATCCTCCAGATCCGCCTCCCGCGTGGTGACATCCTCCACCACCAGGCCCTGCGCCTGGAGGATCGCGAGCACCTGTCCGGCAGTCAGAATGTCCTTGTCATAGGTCACTTCCACCCCGCGCGGCCCGGCCAGTTCGCTTTTCACGAAGGCATCATGCACCGGCGCGGCGGCGAGATCGCTGCCCACGGTGACTGCGACAATCTTCTCCCGCGCCATGTCGACCATTTCGCGGGTCGGCTTGTTGGCAATCAGCTCGCCGTGGTTGATGATCGCGATCCGGTCGCACAATTGCTCGGCTTCCTCGAGGTAATGGGTGGTCAGCACCACGGTGACCCCGTCGTCGTTAAGGCTGGTGACCAGTTCCCACAGCAATTTGCGCAATTCGACATCGACGCCCGCGGTCGGCTCGTCGAGGATCAGGATCGGCGGAGAATGGACCATCGCCTTGGCGATCAGCAACCGGCGCTTCATTCCGCCCGACAGGGTGCGGGCGTAGGCATCGCGCTTGTCCGCCAGATGGACCGCCTTCAGCAGCGCTTCGGACCGGCGCATTGATTTGGCAATGCCGTAGAAACCTCCCTGGTTTTCCAGCACCTCGAAGGGCGTGAAAAAGGGATCGAAGACGATTTCCTGCGGTACGATCCCGATCGAGCGCTTCGCATTGCGGGTTTGCGCGTCGATGTCGAAGCCCCAGATTTCCGCCGTGCCGCTGGTTTTGGTTACCAGCCCGGCAAGAATGTTGATCAAGGTTGATTTGCCCGCCCCATTGGGACCCAGAAGGCCGAAAATGCCGCCTTGGGGGACATCGAAACTGACGCCCTTCAGCGCCAGCTTGCCATCCGTTCCCTGTTCCCCGGCATAGCGTTTCACAAGGTCGCGAATGGCGATGGCAGGCGGTATATCGGGCGCCAGGACTGGTCCGGTAGGTGCAGGCTGAACGGTCATTCCGTCCACCTAATGCGCAGGTGTGCGGGCCGTAAAGCGGTTTTAGTGAACGCAGATCCCTTACGCGCCATTAACCATCAAGTCTGCCGGGGCATTTACCATTCCTGCGCTACGGGGTCGCCATGAAGTCAGCCCCATCTCCTGCCGGTTCCTGTGCGCGGGCAATTGCCAGCATGCGGGTTGCATCGCTGGCGCTGGTGGCTGTCTGCCTGCCGGCCTCCCCTGCCCTGGCGCAGGCAACGGATACGGTCGATGTCCGCGCAACATTGCTGGGCGAATTGAGCCTGGTCAAAGCCGAAGACCTGGATTTCGGCAATATCGCGGGCACTGCGGCCGGAACGGTGGTGATGACGGCTTTGGCCAGCCCGACCTGTACTGCCTCCGCTGGCCTGGTCCATTCCGGGGAATGCCAACCAGCCACATTTGTCGGCAAGGGCCAGAACGGGCGGATCGTAAGGATCAAGAAACCCGCTGGCGACCAGATCATCCTGACCGGACCCGGTGCCAATATGACCATCACCAACCTGGTGCTGAACGGCGATCCGGAACTTACCTCGATCCAGCAGACTCCGGGCTTCAGCCGCTTCCGGATCAATTCCGGGTCGGGCTTCTTCGCGTTCCGTCTTGGCGGGCAGCTTAACGTCGGGGCGAACCAGCCGAGCGGCCTCTACACCGGTACTTTCAACATCGATATCAATTACGACTGACGCAGGGCTGCGGCCCGCTTGCGAATCCGCGACCATGTGCCTATCGCCTTGCCCTATGACCATTCCGCCACCCGAAACCATTTTTGTCGATCACGCCCGCGTTAGCTGTAACGGTGCCAGCGCCATTCGCGGCCCCGCAGACGGGGGCGCGTTCTACACGCCAGCCGCGCTGGGGCATCCGTTGGTCTATCTGGAGATCGACGAGCACGGCTACGTCGATTGCGGCTATTGCGACCGGCGGTTTGTGCTGCGAGGCGGACCGGCGGATGGCGCGAAACAGGCAGAATTGCCGGACATTTCGGCGGGTGCCAGCTGATTTCCAAGCAAGATTGCCAGCGGGCCTAGCCTGTTCCTGTCGGTGCGCTCACCGGAGATTGTGACCGCCTGGTTCCCCTCCTCCTCACATATTAGCCACCCACTGGTCGCCGCTGGTCTGGTAAGCCCGCGTTAACCCCACTTGTTGACCACGCTTGGTCACCGGAAATTCTGTTCCGACGGGCTATATACGGTGTCCTATCGGGGGCATTGTTCATCGTGTATTGCACAACTTCCATTCACGGCTTCACGGCGGCTTTCAAGGCGCGCGCGGCATTCCGCAGCCTGCTTGCCATGGGTGCGCTTTCGGTGGCAGCCCCCTCGCTCGCTGCCGACGATGCGATTGCCGTGAGCACAGCTCTGGTGTTCGACGGCACCAGCCTGCAGAACGTCCAGGCGTTGCAGTTCGGGCAGATCGTTCCAACCGGTTCGGGCGGCGCGGTGACGATCAACGCGGACACTGGCAGCGTCAGCACCATCGGGGAGGTCGTCGCCCTCGGCAGCAACCAAACCCGCGCCCGCTTTACCCTCGAAGTCCCGATCGGCTTCACCATGATAATTTCCGGTGATCCTTCGGTGGTGCTTACCCGGGCAGGCGGCACGGAGACCATGACGGCTTCCCTGATCCACCGGCCGACCAGCGGCCTCGCCGCCGTGACGGTATTCGGACTGCCGATCGGACTGGTCGCGACGGCCCCGACGCAGGAAATCCACACCGGGGGATCGCTGGTGGTGGCGGGTAACCAGGCGGACGGCTTCTATGAAGGCACTTTCACGCTGATGGTCGCCTATCTTTAGCCGGTTTGCCGCCCTATATGAGCGGCATGGACACCTTCGATCCCGCATCGCTGATTTATGCCGACGGCAAGCTGACCCCTGCAGAGGCGCTGGCGCTGGCCGCGGAAACCCTCTCGCGCTGCGATGATGGCGAACTCTATCTGCAATTTGGCGCCAGCGAGGCATTCACTTTCGATGACGGGCGGCTGAAAACCGCCGATTATTCGCGCGATTCCGGGTTCGGCCTGCGCGGTATCTCGGGCGAGATGACCGGTTTCGCCCATGCCAACGACATCAGCGCCGCCGCGATCCGGCGGGCCGGGGAAACATTGCAATTGCTCGACCCGGCGAAGGGCCAGCCTGCCCCGCCGCCGCCGCGCAGCAACCGGCACCTTTATACTGATGCCAGCCCTCTGGACGCGGTGCCTTTTGCCCAAAAGGTGCAATTGCTGGAAACGATCGACGCCGCCGCCCGCGCCCGCGATCCACGCGTGGCGCAGGTCACGGTATCGCTGCTCGGCAGCTGGAAAGTGGTCGAGA
This sequence comes from Allopontixanthobacter sp., assembly GCF_034376665.1. NCBI lineage: Bacteria > Pseudomonadati > Pseudomonadota > Alphaproteobacteria > Sphingomonadales > Erythrobacteraceae > Allopontixanthobacter > Allopontixanthobacter sp. Next base: position 9,453 of record NZ_JAXMJI010000103.1, read on the forward strand.
TCGTCCGCGCCGACGGGTTCGTGGCGCGCGATATCCGCCCGCTTGTCCGGCTGAGCATCGCCATCGTGGCCGAAGCAAACGGCCGGCGCGAGACAGGTTCCTTCGGCATGGGCGGGCGCTATCTGTACGGCCGCCTGTTTGATCCGGCGGAATGGAACCGCGGGCTCGACATCGCCGTGGCGCAGGCCATGACCAACCTCGAGAGTGTCGATGCTCCGGCAGGGGAAATGACCGTGCTGCTCGGCCCCGGCTGGCCCGGCGTGCTGCTGCACGAGGCCATCGGCCACGGGCTGGAAGGCGATTTCAACCGCAAGGGCACCAGCGCCTTTTCCGGGCGGCTGGGCGAGCGGGTGGCCGCGCCGGGCGTGACCGTGGTCGATGACGGCACGATCGAAAACCGCCGCGGATCGCTGTCGATCGACGATGAAGGCACGCCGACATCGGAAACCGTGCTGATCGAGGACGGCATTCTGAAGGGCTATATGCAGGACCGGCTCAACGCGCGGCTGATGGGGGTTCCCGCCACCGGCAACGGGCGCCGCGAAAGCTACCAGCATGCGCCAATGCCGCGGATGACCAACACCTTCATGCGCAGCGGCAAGGATGATCCGGCCGAGCTGCTGTCCCGCGTGAAGAAAGGCATTTTCGCCAAGAGCTTCGGCGGCGGGCAGGTCGATATCGTCTCCGGCAAGTTCGTGTTTTCCTGCACCGAGGCCTATCTGGTCGAAAACGGCAGGTTGGGCGCGCCGATCAAGGGGGCGACGCTGATCGGCGACGGGCCGAGCGTGCTGACCAAGGTGCGCGGTATCGGCAACGACCTGGCGCTGGACGAAGGGGTGGGCGTGTGCGGCAAGGGCGGGCAAGGCGTACCCTGCGGTGTCGGCCAGCCGACCTTGCTGGTGGACGGTCTGACCGTCGGGGGCACTGCCTGAAAACCGGAAGCCAGAATCGGCTCGTCGGCCTGAAGGCTCAAGTCAGCGTGTGTTCAGGGATATGTGATACTCTACGCGATAGGAGAAACGGTAATGGTGATCCGATATCTGCCGCGCAGGATCTCGCTGCCAGTGATCGCAGCCCTGTCCTGTCTCGCGCTCCCGTTCGGGGCGCAGGCGGAGGATGCGGGTAAGCCGCAAGATTCGGCGGGCGAAGCCGAACTGGCAAGGCTGCTCGAAGGCCGAACCAAGGGCGAGCCGCAAGGATGCCTGCGGGACAGCCAGCGGCGCAGCATGGAAGTGATCGACCGCACCGCATTCGTGTTTCGCGATGGCGACACGATCTATGTCAACCGGCCCGAGGGGGCCACATTCCTGGACCAGTTCGATGTGCCGGTTTTCCGTGTTTACGGTTCGGACGTGTGCCGACTGGATCAGGTCGAACTGCGGAGCCGGACGTCCGGGATCGGCGGCCCGGTGGTGGTGCTGAACGATTTCATCCCGTACAAACGTGAGAAGGAACCCAAGCAATGATGCCGCTGAAACAGATCGCCGCCCTGACGGCCCTGACCTTGCTCGCTGCCCCGGGTGCCGCGCAGCCGGACACCGGCGAAAAGCCGAGCAAGGGCGCAACCGAACTCGCCAAATTGCTTGATGGCCGGGTCGCCGGTGAACCGCAGACCTGTGTCCGCACCTTGCCGAGCGAAAGCATCAACGTGATCGATGGCACGGCTCTGGTCGTGGGGCGGGGAAAGACGATCTATGTCAACGTGCCGCAATACGCCGATTCGCTGGATGAAGACGATATTCTGTTGATCCGCAGATATAACGGCAGCCAATTGTGCCGCCTCGACTGGATAGAAACGCGCGACCGGCACGGCGGGTTCTACAACGGGAACGTGATGCTGAACGACTTCGTGCCCTATACCCGCGCCGAAAAGGGTTCCGGCGAAGGCTGAGACACGCCCGGAGGCTCAACGCATCGCATTCATCCGGTCGATGATGTCTTCGGCCTGCGCCATGATCCGGTCGATCAGTTCCCGGCAGGTCGGGATATCGTCGATCAGCCCGGCCACCATGCCGCAGCTCCACGCGCCGGCGTCCATCTCGCCGTGCATCATGATTTTCGGATAAACCCCGGCGACTTCCTCGATTATGTCCTCGAATTTGAGGTCATCGCCGAGCGCCTTTTCCTTGTCCAGCAGCCGTTCGACCGCCGCGTTGGTCATCACCCGCTCGGTGTTGCGCAGGCTGCGCATCACCAGCCGCGTATCAAGCTCGCTCGCCGCCACGATTGCCGCCTTCACATTGTCGTGTACCGGCGCTTCCTTGGTGGCGATAAACCGCGTGCCCATGTTCATGCCCGCCGCGCCCATTGCGAGGCTGGCGACAAGGCTGCGCCCGTCCGCCATGCCGCCGGATGAGACGAAGGGGATTTCCAGTTCGTCCGCCGCGCGGGGCAGCAGGATCATGTTCGGAATGTCGTCCTCGCCCGGATGGCCGCCGCACTCGAAACCGTCCACCGAAACCGCGTCGCAGCCGATGCTCTGCGCCTTCAGCGCGTGGCGCACCGCGGTGCATTTGTGGATCACCTTGATCCCGGCGTCCTTCAGATAGGGCAGCACCGCCACCGGATTGTTGCCCGCGGTTTCCACCACGCTCACGCCGCCATCGATGATCGCCTTGATTATCGCAGGATAATCGGGCGCGTTGACGGTAGGAAGGAAGGTGACATTCACCCCAATCGGCTTGTCGGTCATATCCTTGCACCGCGCGATTTCATTGGCGAGATCGCCGGGCGTCTTCTGCGTCAGCGCGGTAATGATCCCCAGCCCACCTGCATTGGAGACCGCCGCCGCCATTTCCGCGAAGCCGACGTAATGCATTCCCCCCTGGATGATGGGATGCTGAATGCCGAACATCTTGGTAATGGCGGTTTTCATATGTCTCTCCCTATGCGGCCCGCACGCGGGACCGAAATTTTTGCGGCAGGGTTAGAGCCGGAACCCCCGGTCATGCAAGGCGCTTGTCCGATTGCGGCGCAGCGTGCAGATCAGGAACTACAACTGCCAGAGGAAATGCCGTGCTCTCCCCCCAAACTCCAATCGGTTCGCCATTCCATTATCGCTCAACCGCCATGGAAGTCGCCAAAGATATCGACCTGACGGGCAAGACTATCGTCGTCACCGGCGGTTATTCGGGAATCGGCACCGAAACCGTCCGTGCTCTGGCCAGCTGCGGCGGGCATGTGATCGTGGGCGCGCGCCGACCCGATAGGGCCCAGGAAGTGTTGGACGAAATGGATGGCACCATTACCATCCTGCCCCTCGACCTGGCCGACCCGGTGTCGATCGACAATTTTGCGCACAAAGTTGCCGCGCTGACGGACAGTCTGGATATATTGATCAACAATGCAGCGATCATGGCTAACCCGCTCACCCGCGATGCGCGTGGATATGAAAGCCAGTTTGCGACCAACCATCTCGGCCATTTCCAGCTGACCGCGCGGCTGTGGCCCTTATTGGCTGCGGCAGGTGAAACCCGGGGTGCGCGCGTCGTGGTGCTGTCTTCGGTCGGCCACAGGCTGAACGGGCTGGATCTGGCCGATCCCAATTTCGTGACCCGTGAATATGGAAAATGGCCGGCTTACGGGCAGGCCAAATCGGCCAATGCGCTGTTCGCCTTGCAATTGGACAAGATCGGCGCGCCGCATGGTGTGCGCGCCTTCGCGGTGCATCCCGGCGGCATTGTTACCGAACTGCAGCGGCACCTGACGATGGAGGAACAGGTCGCAATGGGCTGGTTCGATGAACAGGGCAACGTCAACGAGGTCTTCAAAACGGTGGAGCAAGGCGCATCCACCAGCGTGTGGTGCGCCGTCTCTCCGCTGCTCGATGGAATGGGCGGAGTTTACTGCGAGAATTGCAATCTGGGCGCGCCGGCAACCGAAGAAACCCCGCGCGGATCGGGCGTATCCCCGCACATTCGGGATGAGACATTGGCAGCAGCGCTGTGGGTAAAGTCGGAAGAAATGACGGGAGTCAGCTTCGCTGCCTGATCATTCCCACTCGATCGTGCCGGGCGGCTTGCTGGTGTAATCATACACCACGCGGTTGACGCCTTTCACCTCGTTTACGATGCGCGTGGCGCAGCCGGTCAGGAAACCGGCGTCGAAAGGATAGACATCGGCGGTCATCCCGTCGGTGCTGGTCACCGCGCGCAATCCGCAGACACTGTCATAGGTGCGCGCATCGCCCATCACGCCGACGGTCTTGACCGGCAGCAATACCGCAAACGCCTGCCAGATCGCGTCGTACAGCCCCGCATTGCGGATTTCCTCGAGATAGATTGCGTCCGCTTTGCGCAGAATGTCGCAGCGTTCCTTGGTTACTTCTCCCGGAATGCGGATCGCGAGGCCGGGCCCCGGGAACGGGTGGCGGCCGACGAAAATTTCCGGCAGGCCAAGCTCGCGGCCCAATTCGCGCACTTCGTCCTTGAACAATTCGCGCAAAGGTTCGACCAATTGCATGTTCATGCGTTCGGGCAATCCGCCGACATTGTGGTGGCTCTTGATCGTCACGCTGGGGCCGCCGGTGAAGGACACGCTTTCGATCACATCGGGATAGAGCGTGCCCTGCGCGAGGAAATCGGCCCCGCCGATGGCTTTGGCTTCCTTTTCGAACAGGTCGATGAAGGCGCCGCCGATGAACTTGCGCTTCTTCTCCGGGTCGGTCAGCCCGGCAAGGCCGGAGAGGAACATCTCCTCCGCGTCCACATGGACCAGCGGGATATTGTAATGGTCGCGGAACAGGGTGACGACTTGCTCCGCTTCGTTCAGCCGCATCAGCCCGTGGTCGACGAACACGCAGGTCAACTGTTCGCCGATCGCCTCGTGGATCAGCACCGCGGCAACCGCGCTATCGACCCCGCCGCTGAGGCCGCAGATGACCTTGCCATTCCCCACCTGCGCGCGGATTTCGTCGATCTTGGTCTTGCGGAATTCGGCCATGGTCCAGTCGCCCGCGAGACCGCAGACATGGCGTACGAAATTCGCGAGCAGTTTTCCGCCGTCGGGCGTGTGGACCACTTCGGGATGGAACTGGGTGCCATAGAATTTGCGGCTTTCGTCCGCGATCACCGCGAAGGGCGCGCCGTCGCTGGTGGCAACGATTTCGAAGCCGGGGGCGAACCGCGTTACTTTGTCGCCGTGGCTCATCCACACCTGATGCCGCTCGCCCTCTGCCCATAGTCCGTCGAACAGGGCGCAGGGACGGGTCACGGTCAGGAAGGCCCTGCCGAATTCGCCCCCTTCCCCCGTTTCATGGCCGGGCCGCACTTCGCCGCCAAGCTGGTGGGTCATCACCTGCTGGCCGTAACAGATGCCGAGGATCGGGACGCCCGCTTCGAACAGCATCTGCGGTGCGCGCGGGCTGCCTTCGTCGGGCACCCCGGCGGGCGAGCCGGACAGGATGATCCCCTTGGGCTTCAGCCGGTGGAAGGCCTCCTCTGCCTGCGTGAACGGCGCGATTTCCGAATAGACCCCCGCTTCGCGGACCCGGCGGGCGATCAGCTGAGTCACCTGACTGCCGAAATCAACAATCAGGATACAATCGGACGCGGCGGGCGGGAGCGCCGAATCGGACGGAGCGGGGGCGGAATGCGGGGTGCTGGTCATGCGGCGGGGTTAGGATGCGCTGCAGAAGCTGGCAAGCGCGGGCGGGAGCCCGAAGCGCGGACGTCCCCAGCCGTGTTTGCGCCCGCTGCACGTCAGCCGGCTGTGTGTTGCAAAAAACGAAACACATTTGGCAATTTTCTCATTTGTATAAAGCGCGGCGTAATATTATTTCAGCGCCATACCGGGTCGGCAGAGCTCTCTCCCCCTCTCCCCTCTGCCGCCCCGGCACAACAGAACAGGAGCATCACGATGCACAGAATAGCATCCCATGTCCTGGCCTTCCTCGCAGCCGTTTCGATAAGCGGTGTGATGATCGGCGTCCCGATCGCCTGACGATCCGGCGTCTGATCCCAAGCGAAGGCCGAGAGGCGCGGCTCACTCCACCTCCCCCCTCCCGGAGTGGCCGCGCCTCGCTTTTCGCACCTCCCGCGCCTGATCCGTCCGGCACCGCTGGGAACGGTGGAAAAACCCCCCGGCAAACGGCCAATTCGCTTGGGTTACAGGCCCCGAAGCCCTATATGATGGGCATGAGTGAAACACCCGAAAACCAGCCCGCAGCAGCTCCCGAAAATGCGGGTTCCGATACCACCAACGGTGCGCCCGCCAAGGCTCTCCCGAACCAGAACCTTTACGAAGCGGATTCGATCAAGGTCCTCAAGGGCCTCGACGCGGTGCGCAAGCGGCCGGGGATGTATATCGGCGACACCGACGATGGCAGCGGCCTGCACCACATGGTGTTCGAAGTTTCGGACAACGCGATCGACGAAGCGCTGGCCGGTCACTGCGATCTGGTGCTGATCGAACTCAACCCCGACGGCTCGGTCTCGGTGGAAGACAACGGCCGCGGCATCCCGGTGGACATGCACAAGGAAGAAGGCATGTCTGCGGCCGAGGTCATCATGACCCAGCTGCACGCGGGCGGTAAATTCGAGAACACCTCGGACGAAAACGCCTACAAGGTTTCCGGCGGCCTCCACGGTGTGGGCGTGTCGGTGGTGAATGCGCTGTCCGAATGGCTGGAACTCACCATCTGGCGTGACGGCAAGGAGCACTGGATGCGCTTCGAGCATGGCGACAGTGTCGGCCCGCTGGTGGTCAAGGGCGATGCCCCGCCGGCTGAAGACGGCGGCAATCGCAAGGGCACCCGGGTCACCTTCATGGCCAGCACCGATACGTTCAAGAATGTCCTCGATTTCGATTTCGAAAAGCTGGAGCATCGCTACCGCGAACTCGCGTTCCTCAATTCCGGCGTCCACATCAAATTGCGCGACAAGCGGCACGAAGAGGTGGTCGAGCACGACCTGTTCTACGAAGGCGGCATTGGCGCGTTCGTGAAATATCTCGACCGTAACAAACTCGCGCTGATCCCCGAACCGATTGCGATTTCAGCCGAGCGGGATTCGATCGGAATCGAAGTCGCGCTGGAATGGAACGACAGTTATTATGAAAACGTGCTGTGTTTCACCAACAACATCCCACAGCGCGACGGCGGCACGCACCTTGCGGCGTTCCGGGCTGCGCTGACCCGTACGCTCAACAATTACGCCGAACGCACCGGGCTGATGAAGAAGGAAAAGGTCAGCCTGACCGGCGAGGATATGCGCGAAGGCCTGACCGCCATCGTCTCGGTCAAACTGCCCGATCCGAAATTCGGTTCGCAGACCAAGGACAAGCTGGTATCCTCCGAAGTGCGCCAGCCGCTGGAAAGCCTGATGGCGGACAAGATGAGCGACTGGCTGGAAGAAAACCCTGCCCACGCCAAAACCATCGTTCAGAAAATCATCGACGCCGCCGCCGCGCGCGAAGCGGCCAAGAAGGCGCGCGAACTGACCCGGCGCAAGGGCGCGATGGACATTGCCAGCCTGCCCGGAAAGCTGGCCGACTGCCAGGAACGCGATCCAGCCAAGAGCGAATTGTTCCTGGTCGAAGGCGATTCCGCCGGCGGCAGCGCCAAGCAGGGGCGGGACCGGCATTACCAGGCGATCCTGCCGCTGAAGGGAAAGATCCTCAATGTCGAACGCGCGCGGTTCGACCGGATCATTTCCTCCAAGGAAGTCGGCACGCTGATCCAGGCGATGGGCACCGGCATCCGCGACGAATTCAACCTCGAAAAACTGCGCTATCACAAGATCGTGATCATGACCGACGCCGATGTCGACGGCGCGCATATCCGCACCCTGCTCCTGACGTTTTTCCACCGCCAGATGCCCGAAATCATCCGTTCGGGCCATCTGTTCATTGCCCAGCCGCCGCTGTTCAAGGTCAACAAGGGGCGCAGCGAAGTCTATCTGAAGGATCAGGCCGCGCTCGACCGCTATCTGGTCGAAGGGGGCCTGCAGGGCCGCTTGCTCGAAAGCTCCGGCGGTGCGCGCGGAGGGGCGGAATTGACCGGCCTGGTCGATCACGCGCTGCGGATTCGCAACCTGATGGCTTTCGTGCCGCGCAAATATGATCCTGCGCTGATCGAGGCAATGGCGCTAGCGGGCGTGCTCAACCCCGATCTCGGCAAGGCAGGGCGAGAGGCTGCGCTGACCAACGCCGCGCGCCGCCTGCAATTGGGCGATCAGGAAGCCAGATGGTCCGCCTCGCTCAAGGACGATGGCGGTGTCCGGTTCGACCGGCTGTGGCGCGGGGTGACCGACGTTCACGAGATTGACGCCGCGTTCCTGACAAGCGCCGAAGCACGCAAGATGCACAAGCTCGCTTCCGAACAGGCCGATGTGTACGAAAACCCGTCGCGCCTGGTGAAAAGCTCCGCAGCGGACTTGCAGGAAGCCGAAACGGAAGGCAGCGCAGAGGATGACGGCGCCGATGATGCGCCGGTTATTTCTGCCGACGAATCGATCACCCGCCCGACGCAATTGCTGGATGCGGTGCTGGCGGCGGGGCGCAAGGGTCTTGCCATCGCCCGCTACAAGGGGCTGGGCGAAATGAACGCCGACCAATTGTGGGAAACCACGCTGGACCCGGACAACCGCGCCTTGCTGCAGGTCAAGGTGGAAGACGCCGACGTGACCGACGAGATCTTTACCCGCCTGATGGGCGACGTGGTCGAACCGCGCCGCGAATTCATCCAGGACAACGCGCTCAACGTCGCCAATCTCGACACCTGAATGATTCTGCTGGCCAGCGCCGCCCTCGCCGTAGTGCTGGCCGCCGCAGCATGGCTGGTCTTCGTCGGCCTGGTCTGCGCGGTGCGCCCCGATCTGGCACTGGCGCAGCTTGGCAGGATGGGCGGCAGTTGGGCTATCCAGATCGGCGAACATGCGCTGCGCGCGGCGGCAGGCGCGGCGCTGATCCTGCGGGCCGATTATTCGAAGGCACCCGAAATCTTCGCCATCGGCGGCTGGTTCGTGCTCCTTTCCTCGCTCGCGATCCTGATCCTGCCGCGGGCATGGCATCACGCCTATTCGCGCTATTGGGCACAGAAAATACCGCCGGTTGCCGTCCGGATCATGGCCATCCCTACTTTCGCCGCGGCGGGCTGGCTCGCCTATGCCGCTTTCTGATCCGGGCATGACGGAGCCGTATGACGCGATCATTCTTGGCGGCGGTGCGGCGGGGCTGATGTGCGCGGCCATCGCCGGCCAGCGCGGGCGGCGGGTGCTGGTGCTCGAAAGGGCCGAGCAGGCGGGCAAGAAAATCCTCATTTCGGGCGGCGGCAGGTGCAATTTCACCAACCTTCACACCGCGCCCGACCGCTATCTCTCGGCCAATCCGCATTTCGCCAAATCGGCGCTCAGCCGCTATACCGCGCGCGTTTTCCTCGCGCTGGTCGAGGCGCATGGCATCGCCTGGCATGAAAAGACGCTCGGCCAATTGTTCTGCGACGGGTCTGCGAAGCAGATCGTGGCGATGCTGCTGGAAGAATGCGCGAGGGGCGGCGCGGAAGTCCGCTGCAATGTCGATGTGACCGCCGCCAACCATGCGGACGGGCTTTTTTCCATAAGCGCGAACGGCCAGACTCTGTCGGCAAGGGCGCTGGTGATCGCCACCGGCGGGCCCTCGATCCCGAAGATGGGCGCGACCGGATATGCCTATGAACTGGCGCGGCAATTCGGCCTGAAAGTGGTCGAGCCGCGCCCGGCGCTGGTGCCGCTGACCCTGGGCGGGGAGGACGTGCTGTTCCGCGACCTGTCCGGCGTTGCGGCCCGGGTGGACGCGATTTGCGGCAAGGTGCGGTTCCACGAAGCGGCGCTGTTCACCCACCGCGGATTGTCCGGCCCGGCGATCCTGCAGATCTCCTCCTATTGGCGGCCGGGGGACATGGTCGAAATCGACTTTCTGCCCGGCAGGCCGCGCGGTTGGCTACGCGAAACCAAGCGCACTGCACCGCGAAGCACGCTTCGCGCGGTGCTTAAGGATGCCCTGCCCGACCGGCTCGCCGCTACGCTGGCGGACCGATTGGGTCAGGAAGGCGAGTTGCAGACGATGCCCGACAAGGCTTTGGACGCCGCCGAAGCGCGGCTCGCCAGATGGCCGTTCTGCCCTAATGGCAGCGAGGGGCTGGCCAAGGCGGAAGTGACCTCGGGCGGAATCAGCACCGCCGAATTGTCCTCCAAAACGATGGAGGCGAAGAAGGTCCCCGGCCTCTACGCAATCGGCGAGGCGGTGGACGTGACCGGCTGGCTGGGCGGTTACAATTTCCAGTGGGCGTGGAGCAGCGGCTGGGCAGCGGCGCAGGCGCTCTAGCTGGCGTCCAGCGCGTCCTCGACCTGCGCCAGACGGTCCTTGCCGAAATACATCTCGCCGCCCACGAAAAAGGTCGGAATTCCGAAGGCACCGCGCTCGACAGCCCCGGCGGTGTTGTCCGCCAGCCGTTGCTTTACCTCCGGCGACTGGATTTTTTCGGACAGCTCCTGCGCATTGAATTCCGAAGCGGCGAGCAGGGCCGTGACCGCGTCGGGATCGGTCATGTCGGCCCCCTGTTCCCATATCTGCGGCAACAGGAAATCGATGAATTCGAGCGCCCGGCCCATGTCTTCCGCCGCCACCAGCATCCGCTGGACCTGGATCGAATTGAACGGAAAATGCGGGTTCATCCGGAATTTGTCGAAGCCGTGCCGGGCGATGAACCGTTCCATTTCCAGCATGGCATAGGCGTTCTTGCCCTTCACCCCGGCGTCGCGGATGAAGGGCGGCGCGTTGCCGGTCAGCTTGTGCATTCCGCCAAGGAACACCGGCGTGATGTTGATTTCCGCGCCGCAGCGCGCGGCAATATCCTTGAGCGGATAATAGGCCAGATAGGCGTTGGGGCTGACGAAATCGAACAGGAATTCCACGGCTCGGGGCATGATCAGAAAGTCTCCGTCCAGGGCCGCAGGTCCAGTTCATGGGTCCATGCGGAACGCGGCTGCCGCCACAAGGCGACATAGGTCTGCGCGATGTCGTCGGGGCTGAGGATCCGGTCCTCCGCGGCCCGTTCCGCTACGTCGGCGAAATTTTCGCGGGCGAACTTCCCGTCGACCAGCCCGTCGATGATCGTATGCACCACGTGAACGCCCTCGGACGACAATTCGCGCGCCATGCTCTGCGCCAATGCCCGCAGTCCGTGCTTGGCGCTGGCGAAAGCGGCAAAGCCCGTGCTGCCCCGCACCGACGCAGTCGCGCCGGTAAAGATGATCGTGCCGCGTCCGCGCGGGACCATCACCCGCGCCGCCTCGCGCCCGGTCAGGAAGCCTGCGAAACTCGCCATTTCCCACACCTTGCGGAAAACCCGGGCAGTCGTTTCCCGAATGGCAAACCGGACGTTGGCCCCGATGTTGAAAATCACCACTTCGAGCGGGCCGATGTCGGCTTCGATGCGGTCGATCAGTGCAGCGACCTCCGCTTCGTCGCGCGCATCGACCCCGAAAGCGTGGGCCGCTCCGCCGGAGCCGCGGATTTCCTCCGCCAGCGCTTCCAGCTCGGGCAGGTTTCGCGCGCGGCGCGCCAAACAGACGGTCAACCCTTCCGCCGCGAAGGCACGGGCGAGACCGGAACCCAGCCCAATCCCTGCGCCCATGATCAGGCAGCTTCGCTGCGTCCCCTCCGGCATCCCCGAACTCCTCGCCTCTGCACCTTCGTGGCGAAAGAAAAGCTAGCATCTTTCGCCGTGCAGGTAACGCGGCAATCGAACGGACTTTCTAATGCCACACCGCGCCGCTAAGGCTGCCAGTCATGATCACCCGTTTCCTTGCCCCGGCACTCGCCGCGGTCGCCCTGTCTGCCTGCGCGACGATCCCCGAAACCCCCACCGCGCCGGAGCCTGTGACCCTGAGGATCATCGGGCTGAACGATTTCCACGGCAATATCGAGCCGATCCGGCGTCCGATCCGGGTGATGGACGATGCCGGCGTTGTCCAGGAAGTGCCCGCTGCCGGTGCGGCCTATCTGGCCAGCGCGGTGGCGAAATACCGGGCGCAGGACAAACACAGCATGGTGGTCGCGGCGGGCGACCTGATCGGCGCAAGCCCGCTGGCTTCGTCCATTTTCCTCGACGAACCGGCGATCGGCGCGATGAACCGCATCGGGCTCACTTATAATGCGGTCGGCAATCACGAATTTGACCGCGGATGGCAGGAACTGCTGCGGCTGCAGCAAGGGGGCTGCACCCGATATACCATGCGGGACCCGTGCCAGGTCGAAAGCGACTTTTCCGGTGCCGAGTTCGGCTTCCTCGCCGCCAATGTCATCACTGCGGACGGCACCACGCTGTTCCCGGCCTACGGGATCAAGCGGTTCGGCACGGGGAACGCGGAAATCGCGGTCGCCATCATCGGTCTGACTACAGTGGACACGCCCACCCTCGTGACTCCCTCGGGCGTGGACGGCCTGACCTTCGCCGACGAAGCGGAAACCATCAACGCGCTGGTACCGGAACTGGTGGAACAGGGCGTCGATGTGATCGTGGTGTCGATCCATCAGGGGCTTTACACCGAAGTCGGCTATAACGACAAAAGCTGCGGCGGCGTGTCCGGGCCGTTGCTGGACATCCTCGGGCGGGTCGATCCGCGGGTCGATCTGGTGATTTCCGGCCATACCCATTACGCCTATGTGTGCGATTATTCGGCGATCGATCCCGCCCGTAAATTCCTGGTCACCAGCGCCGGATACGGCGGATCGATGCTGACCGACATTGCGCTGACCGTCGATCCGGTACTAGGCGACGTGATCGCGGCACGTGCCGACAATATTATCGTGCAAAGCGAAGTACGCGGCGCTGACGGCACCCTGTTGCCTGCCAATCCCGCCTTCGAAAAATTCGCCGCAGATGCTGCGGTGGCGGCCTATGTGGCGCGCTATGTCGATGCATCGCAGGCAGCGGCCGACCGGAAGGTAGGCGTGATCAGCGGGCCTGCGCCCAAGCCTGGCCCGGCGACCGAGGAAAGCCATTTGGGCAATCTGATCGCCGATGCACAGCTTGCGGGAACGCGCAGTGCCGGTGCGCAAATCGCGCTGATGAACAATTCGGGCATCCGCGCCGCTCTCGATCCGGCGGACGGAACCACGGTCAGCTACGGCGATATCTACGCCGTCCAGCCCTTCGGGAACCTGCTGATCACGCGCAGCTATACCGGCGCCCAACTGCTTGCGCTGTTCGAGCAGCAATTCGACGGTGAGGGGTTCATGCAGACATTTTCCGTCTCCGAAGGCCTGGCGATGATCTACGATCTGCGCCGCCCGTCCGGCAGCCGGGTGGTGTCGGTCATGCTGGACGGAAAACCGATCGATCCTGCGGCAACCTACCGCGTCACAATGAACAGTTTTCTGGCCGCCGGCGGCGACAGCTTCACCGTGTTTACCCAAGGTGCGGACAGCGTCACCAGGCCGGTCGATCTCGACGCGATCGAGGCATATCTGCGTGCGGTCCCGGTGCGCGAATTGCCTGCAATCGGCCGAATCACCGAGATCAAATAGACCGCGTCAGGCGATCCGAAGTTTCGAAACCCCGGCGGCCCCGCGATCGCTGGCGGAAAGCCCGGCAAAGACCGTATCGACGATCTGCGCCAGCTTGTCCTCGCTCAGCTTCTCGGGAATCATGATCAGGAACATCGGCTGGACATAGGTCACCAGCATCTGGTTGATCAGCGACAGGGCGTGGTTGATCGTCAGTCCCGGAAAATACCCGTCGGCCTGCGCCTGAGCAATGATCTCGCTGAGGTAATGATCCCCCAGATCGACATAGCTGCGCACTTCCTCCCAATGGCTGTCGCCGAGTTCGACGAACAGCGCGAAAGTGGCCGGATCGCGCTGAAACAGCGCGCGCAAATAGTCGAAGCGGCGGGCGAAGAATTCATACATCTTGCGATTGGGTGGAAGTTCGGCAGCCAGCACGTCCTCCATGATCGCGACCAGCGGCCGGAACCAGCGTTCAACCAGCGCTGCGGCCAGATCGGCTTCTTCGGGGAATAGGCGGTCGATCTTGGCGCGGGCGACCTGCGTATCGGTAGCGAGGGTGGCCTTGGAAATATCCCCGCCCCGCCGCGCGACGGACTCCATCGCCAATTCCACCAGCCGGTCCCGTTCGTCGTTCAAATCGCTGTCGTACATGTCTGCTTCCGTCCGCTTCGGCAGGGAGCCTGTCTTTCGCCGCGATTGCCCCCGGGTGAAGCGATTTTACGCCAAGTGCCCCTGTGTGTCGACGAACTTCACGCAATCCGGCGTCCGGGCACCTATCCTCGCTGCTTTGGCGGCATCGGCACGAAGCCCGAAGTCCGTTCGACATAGGCTGCATATCCGGGTCGGCGCTTTTTCATGCCGCCTTCGAGCAGCGGCGCGCCCGACCACCGCGTCAGCGTGAAGGTCAAAAAGACGGGCCCGGCCAGCGTCCACAGCGCAATGTCCCACCCGGTGGAGGCCGCCGCCAGCCAGATGCCCCACCAGACGCAGGCATCGCCGAAGTAATTGGGGTGGCGGGTGTAACGCCACAGGCCGCGGTCCATCACTTCGCCCGCGTTGGCCGGGTCGGCCCTGAAGCGGGATAGCTGCCAATCCCCGACCACTTCGAACACCATGCCCACGCACCACAGCGCAAACCCGGCCCAGGCGAGAGCCGAGACCGGCATTCCGTCCGCGCTGCGCAGGATGCCGGCCTGCGCGGGGCTGGACACGAGAAACAGCAGGACCGCCTGGCCCAGCCATATCTTGGTCAGCGCGGCGAGGGCGAAGCGGCCTTTCTCCCGGTCCTTGCGCAGGATTTTCTCGTAGCGCTTATCCTCCCCCTCGGCCCGCCAGCGGCGGAACAGGTGGAGGCCCAGCCGCAATCCCCATAGCGCCGTCATTATCAGCAGAAGCACAGCCAGACTGCCGGGATCCGGCGTCTGGGCGAAGCTCGTGATCGCGAGAATCGCCATTCCCGTGCCCCAGAACGCATCGATGAAGGAGACATCGCCAATCCGCACCGACACCAGCCACAGGGCAAGCACCAGCGCCAGCAGAATGCCCGCATTCACCAGCAGCGCATCAACCATTCCTCGCCTCCATCAACCGCGCCGCCTGCGCTTCCAGCACCTTGTAACGGCCGTAATCGGGCAGCTTGGAACGCATGAAAGCCGCGATCTTCGTCAGGTCTGCCGCGTAATCGCCAGTGGGCATGATCGGGGGGCCGAAGCCCAGGATCATCCGTTCATTGCACACCCAGGCGGGGACGATGGGAACGCCGCTCGCCACCGCGATATGATAGAAGCCCGAGCGCCATTCGCCTTTCGAGGAGCGGGTGCCTTCAGCCGCGATCACCAGCGCCAGCCTGTCCCGCGCGGCAAATTCGGCCGCAACCTGGGCGACGTAATTGGCGCTTTTCGACCGGTCCACGGGGATGCCGCCCATGTCGAGCATGAATCTGGTCATCGGCCAGCGGAACAGCGTGTTCTTGCCCATGAAATTGGGCTGGACGCCCTGTTCCGCAGTCGCCCCGACGAAGAACACGAAGTCCCAGTTGGAGGAATGCGGCGCGCCGGCGATGACATATTTGGCGATCGGCGGAAGGTTCCCGTCGAGTTTCCAGCCTTTCCAGCGATAGAGCCACAGGATGATCCGGCGCACGGCCCGCGACAGCAGGCTTGGCACACGGTCGCCGCGCAGGTGCGGGGTCAAAGCCATCAGAATTACCCCATCTCCCGCGGCGGTTGCCCCGCAGCCCTACCCCTGAGTGCCGGTCGCTTAGTGCCGGCGCTGGCGCGAAGAATGCCGCGGTCCCGCTATCCGGCTAAACCATCAATTCCGCGCCGTCAAAGCGATCGGTATCATCACCCATACATCTCCCGAACACGACTACATTTGTTTGCGAAATATCTGTTCCACAAGTAATGAATTCCGTCGAATAGACCAATTCCGAGCATGAAAGCGCGCCCACACCAGTGCCTGAACGATTTACACGCGGAAATGGGTCGACGGGGACCCTGGTCGAGGCGCGGCCCACTGCCGATTCGACAGAGGATGCGCGCGCGCAGATCCTGGCGTCTCATGATCTCCATGCGCTCAAGGACGATCCCGAAATCAACGCGATCGTCAAATTCGCCGCCGAACTCTGCAATACGCCGCTTTCAACCGTCTCCGTGGTGGAGGCGGAGCGCCAGTGGTATCTTGCCCGCGAAGGCACCGAGGAGCGGGAGACTCCTCGCTCCACATCGTTCTGTGCCTATGCGATGCCGGGAACGGAGCCGATGGTGGTCCCCGACGCGACAAAGGATCCGCGTTTTGCCGATTTCCCGCTGGTAACCGGTCCGGAGCACGTCCGGTTCTACGCCGGGGCACCGCTGCATACCGAGGACGGGACTCCGATCGGTGCCTTGTGCGTGATCGACACCGTGCCCCGCCCCGAAGGGCTGACCCGGTTCCAGCTTAACGGGTTGGAGGCACTGGCGCAGTCGGTTACGTGCCGGATGCGACACAATCACGAACGGCGGGAAGCGCATAGCAAGCTGGAGACCAGCCGGATTCGCCTGCGCACGATTCTCGACAGCCTGGCGCAGATCGCGTGGTCGGCCAATGCTGAGGGCCAATTTGATTATTTCAATGCCCGCTGGAAGGAAGTAACCGGCGCCGAACCCCCCGAAACTGCGCTCGAATGGGAGCCGTTCATACACCCTGACGATTTCCAGGGGGCGCTCGACGAATTCCTCCGATGTGTCGCATCGGATAAGCCATACGAAGCCAGATATCGCCTGAGGCAGAAAGATGGCGGTTATCGCTGGGTGCTCGCCCGGGCACGGCCGATGTCCGCCGCCATTACCACGCGCCTTCGCTGGGCCGGCACTATCACCGACGTCGACGATGCCTATCGGCATTCCGAAAAGAACAAGCTGCTGGCGCTGGAATTGTCCCATCGGATCAAGAACATCTTTGCGGTTGTTTCGGGACTGATCACGCTGACCTCCAGAAACAGGCCCGAAGCGAAAACATTTGCCGAGGAACTGAACAGCAAGATTCATGCCTTGGGCCGGGCGCACGATTTCGTCAGGCCGGTCGAAAACGAAATGGGCGACAGCCTTCACGGACTGCTGGAAATCTTGCTCAAGCCCTATGCCGAAGGAAATTCCGGGCGCATCACCGTTCGCGGCGACGGGGTGACGATCGGGATGCAATCGACCACCCCGCTGGCGCTGGTGTTCCACGAATTCGCCACCAATGCGGCAAAATACGGCGCCTTGTCGGTGCCCGAGGGCAAGGTCGCGGTCACGGTGTCCCATGTTGACGGAAGTGACGGGGACGATGGGGAGGAGGGCTACGCTACCATCGAATGGCACGAAAGCGGCGGCCCGAGGCTCCCCGCTGCCAGTCCGGCAGATCCGCAGCACATAGGCTTTGGCACGCGACTGGTGGAAATGACCGTCACCAGCCAGTTGCGCGGATCACTCGAGCGCGAAATGAAACCCGGAGGATTTGTCGCGCGGCTGAGATTGCCGCTGTCTGCGCTCTAGCTCTCCGGCGACACCCCGCACCGGCTTCAAGCGAAACCGGGGCCGCCCGGCCAACGCGGCCCGGCGAGGCCCATCACCTTGAAGATAAGGCCCATCTGATCGTCCGCCACGAGCCGCCGCTTGTCCTGCTGGAGCCGCTCGGCGTATTCGGGCGCTAGCCGGGCCAGCCCTTCGGCGCGCATGTCTATTCCGAGTTCGGTCAGCCACTGCCCCTGCGACACAGTGCCGAGCCAGCGGACATCGTGCGCGCGGGCGATCCGGGCGAGCGTCTCGAAATCGACATAGGCGGTCAGGTCCGCCGCGCCGGGAGCGGCCAGCGGATCCACCTTCCTGTGTTCGCGGACCGCCTGGAGGGTCGAGCCGCCGCGCAGTTCGGTGTGGCCGTAATCGATCACCAGCGCCGCGCCGCCCTGCGCCGACAGTCTTGCGGCGATTTCCTGCATGATGGCCGCCGCTGCCGGGCAGGTTTCGATCAATGTGCCCTGCGTCGCCTCCCGCCAGTCCGGCGGAACCGCGGCGTCCATCGGCTGGTCGCCCGCTACGAACACCAGCCGTTCTTCGTTCAGCCCAACCATCCGTTCCCGCCAACCATCGGCGGAGCGGACCAATTGCCGGATCGGCAGCGCGTCGAAAAATTCGTTCGCCACCAGCAGCAACGGTCCATCCGCCGGTACGCTGGTCAGATCGTCATGAAAATTGACCGGTCCCAGCGCTGCCTGCTGGATGTCCCGCAGAACAGGCGATCCCTCCACCAGATGAACCGACGGCTCCAGACCGTAGCGTTTCGCACTGCGCAGCGCGTCCTTCGCCAGCGTGCCGCGCCCGGGACCCAGCTCGACGTAATGGACCGGCTGCGGGCGTCCCGCGGCGATCCACATGTCGGCCAGCCACAATCCGATCAATTCCCCGAACATCTGGCTGACTTCGGGCGCGGTGACGAAATCGCCGCCCGCCCCAAGCGGATCCTTGCCCGCATAATAGCGTGCGTTGCTTTCCCCCATGAAGCGGGAGAGCGAAATCGGGCCGTGGGTACGGATCAGCCGGCGGACCATCTCCGCATGATCGCTGCCGGGTGCTTCGAAGTCACGGCTCATGCGGGGGCGGGATCACCCGTGGTGCCACTGGCGAGCGGACGGCGAATCAGGGCCCGCGCCATCACCGCGATGCCCAGCACGATCAGCGGAATGGTCAGCCACTGGCCCATCGACAGGCCGCTTTCGCGCGCGAAGTCCGCCAATTGCGCGTCGGGTTCGCGGAAGAATTCCGAGACGAAGCGCCCCAGCGAGATGCCCGTGGTGAATATCCCCACGAGTAGCCCGGGGCGATACCGCGCGCGCGTGCGCCAGAAGGCATAGAGCAGGATCACGATCAGGATCGCCCCTTCCAGCGCAGCCTGGTAAAGCTGCGAGGGATGCCGCGCCAGCGGGCCGCCGCCGGGGAAGACCATCGCCCACGGCACTTCGCTGGGTACGGTGATGACCCGGCCCCACAATTCGCCGTTGATGAAATTGGCGAGCCGCCCCAGCATCATCCCCACCGGCACGTTGACTGCGATGTAATCGCACACGCGCAGGAAGCTGAGCTCCCCGCGCCAGCTGACATAGGCGATCGCCGCCAGCACGCCCATCAAGCCGCCGTGGAAGCTCATCCCGCCGTCCCACAGCCGCAGCAGCCGGTAGCTGACGAAACCATTGCCTTCGAAACTGGTGAACAGCGCGGGATCGTAGAACATCGCATAGCCCAGCCTGCCGCCGAGAATGATGCCGAGCGTGCAGTAGAAGAACAGATCGTCCGCATGGCGCTGCGCCATCGGCGCGCCGGGTGCCCGCAGCATCTTCGACAGATGCCAATAGGCGAACAGCAGCCCGCCCAGATAGGCGAGCGAGTAATAGCGCAAGGTGAAAGACCCGATCTCGATGCCGGGTTTCAGGCCGAGTTCCGCCCATTGGATCGGATCGGACGCAGCGGCAGATGCCAGTAGTGACAGCAAGAAGCATACCCCTTAAGTAACCAGAGCCGCATGGATATCCCGCATCGCCGGATACAGCGCGGCTTTTGGCATAGCCCGGCGGCAGGTTAAACCCTTCGCTGCGAACATTCGGGCTTCGAAATGGATTGACCAGCGCGAATTCGCCAGACCAAGGCGGACCGCATAATCGGGATTGGGAGATACTTCTAGATGGCAACGGAACTGGATCAGGCACTCAACTCCATAATGGACGCATTGGTGCAGCCAGGGCAGCCCTTCGAAACGGTCCCTTACGAGCGGTTCGGCCAGCAATTGCCAGCGTTCAAGAACGCACCGCCAAGCCTGACGCATTATTTCGCGCATTATTGCCACGAACATGCGGACCTGCCGTTCCTGGTCGATGGCGACAATCGCCTGACCTTTGGCGAAACCTATGCCGCGGCGCAGGCGGTCGCGGCAGGGCTGGTTTCGCGTCACGGGGTCAAGACCGGGGACCGCGTGGGAATCGCGGCGCGTAATTCGGCCAACTGGATCATTTCCTATATGGGGATCGTGATGGCCGGGGGCTGTGCAACCCTGCTCAATGGATTCTGGACCGGCGACGAACTCGCCTTCGGCATCAGGATCGCCGAATGCAGCCTGGTTCTGGCGGACAAGCAACGTGCGGAGCGGCTGGAGGGTACCGACCATTCCGCGCAGCTGGTGATCATCGGTCACGATGGTCTCCAATCGTGTGGTCTGGCCAATGTGTGGGCCGAGCCCGGTTCTGCCGCCCTGCCCGAAGTCGGCCCCGACGATCTGGCGACTGTCCTGTACACGTCCGGCTCGACCGGCTTTCCCAAAGGGGCATGGTCCGATCACCGCGGGGTGGTTTCGGGAATTTTCAACTATGTGGCGCAATCGGCGATGGCGTCGCTGCTGCTGACCAAGCAGGGCAATCCGCCAGTCGGGCAGCCCTGTGCGCTGGTCGCGGTCCCGCTGTTCCACGTGACCGGCGAAGTGCCACTGTTCCTGCAGAGCTTTGCCATCGGGCGGAAGCTGGTGATGATGCCAAAGTGGGACGCGCGCGAGGCAATGCGTCTGATCGAAGCGGAAAAGGTCAGCTATTTCGTCGGTGTGCCGCTGATGAGCTATGAAATGGCAACCCATCCCGATCGCGGCAATTATGATCTGTCCACCTGCAAAAGCTTTGCCGCCGGCGGGGCCCCGCGGCCCATCGACCATGTGACCAAGATCCGCGATTCCTTCCCCGACGGCTTCCCACTGCTGGGCTACGGCCTCACCGAAACCAACGCGGTCGGCTGCGGCAATTTCAACGAAAACTATCTGGCGAAGCCGGGCAGCACGGGACGAGCGAGCCGCCCGCTGGTCGATCTCGCCATCCTCGATGATGACGGCAACAAACTCGCCCAGGGGCAGGTCGGCGAGGTATGCCTGCGCACGGTGGCCAACTTCCGCGGCTACTGGAAAAACGATGCGGCAACCGAGGCGGCCTTCACCAGCGATGGTTATTTCCGCAGCGGAGACCTGGGCTATCTGGACGAAGACGGCTATCTGTTCATCGTCG
The DNA here is from genome assembly GCF_034376665.1 of Allopontixanthobacter sp. Taxonomy (NCBI): domain Bacteria; kingdom Pseudomonadati; phylum Pseudomonadota; class Alphaproteobacteria; order Sphingomonadales; family Erythrobacteraceae; genus Allopontixanthobacter; species Allopontixanthobacter sp. The sequence goes on from NZ_JAXMJI010000103.1 coordinate 30,496, forward strand.
ACCGCAAGAAGGACATCATCATTCGCGGGGGCGAGAACATCTCCTGCATCGAAGTCGAACAGGCGCTTTACGCCCACCCCGACGTGGCGGAATGTTCGGTGTTCGGCCTGCCCGACGAGCGGTTTGGCGAGATCGTCGGCGCGACCTATATGGTGCGCGAAGGCAAGACCCTGACGCCCGAGCAGCTGCGCGCCTTCCTCGACGGAAAGCTTGCACCTTTCAAGATGCCTGCCCATCTGTGGCAGGCGGACGAACCGCTGCCCAAACTGGGCACGCAGAAGATCGACAAGAAGACCCTGCGCGAACAATACGCTGCGGCAATGGGCGCCGGATAGATCCCACTTCTTGAACCCACGGGGAAATTGTTGAACTTGTGAACAAGGTAAGGATCCCCAACCAGCGCGCGATCATCGACCGGCGGGCCATCGGCGGCGCGATCGAGGAACTGGCCGCGCGCGGCGGCACCGCCGCCCGGGCCGAGATCGTTACCCTGCTCCGCGGGGCGCTGGACGAAGGGCGGGCCGAAGTGGCGCGGCGGCTGGAAGAAAAGCCGTCTGCAGGGCACGAATGCTGCGCGGGGCAGGCGTTTCTGGTCGACCAGCTGGTCCGCCTGATCCACGACCATGTGGTCCGCGATGTCTATCCTTCGGGCAACCGTTCCACCGGCGAACGGCTGAGCATCATGGCGGTGGGCGGGTATGGCCGCGCCGAAATGGCACCGCATTCCGATGTCGATATCGCGTTCCTTACCCCCACCCGGCGGGCGCCGTGGTGCGAACAGGTGATCGAGGCGATCCTCTATTACCTGTGGGATCTGGGCCTGAAGGTCGGCCATTCCAGCCGCACACCCGACGACATGGTACGGATGGCGAAAGAGGATCTGTCGATCCGTACGTCGCTGCTGGAAGGGCGCTTCCTGTGGGGCGACAGCGATCTCTATGACCAGGCCCGCAAGCGGTTCTTTGCCGAGGTAGTCGCCGGAACCGAGCGCAAGTTCCTGTCCGAGAAACTCGAGGAACGCAACGCCCGGCACAAGCGGATGGGCGACAGCCGCTATGTCGTCGAACCCAATGTGAAGGACGGCAAGGGCGGATTGCGCGACCTGCAGACGCTGTACTGGATCGGCAAATATATCCACAAGGTCAGGAGCGGCGCGGATCTGGTCGAGGCGGGACTCCTGACCCGGCTGGAATACCGTTCGTTCCGCCGCGCCGAAACCTTCATGCTGGCGGTGCGCTGCCATCTGCACATGATCACCGGGCGGGCAGAGGACCGGTTGACTTTCGACCTTCAGCGACAGGTCGCCCAGCGGATGAATTTCGCCGACCGCACGGGCAAGAGCGCCGTGGAACGGTTCATGCAGCTCTATTTTCTTCAGGCGAAGCGGGTCGGCAGCCTCACCGGCGTATTCCTCGACCATATCGACCAGCAATTCGCCCAGCGCCGTGCGCGCCGCGGATTGCTGGCCGGTTTTACTACCCGCCCCCGCTGGGTGAAGGGATACCGGGTCCATGGCGGGAAGATAGAAGCCCCGTCCGACGACTGGTTTGCGAAGGACCCCGCCCGGCTGATCGAGGTGTTCCAGATCGCCGAAGCCGAGGGGCTGGAAGTTCACCCCGCAACCATGCGGCAGGCCGACCGCGATTCCGGGCTCATCACCTCGGCCGTCCGCAAGGATCCGCGGGCCAACGCGCTGTTCATCGGCTTGCTGACCGGCCGGAACGACCCCGAAAAGGTCCTCCGCTGGCTGAACGAAGCCGGGGTGTTCGGCAAGTTCGTGCCGGATTTCGGACGCGTCAACGCGCAGATGCAGTTCGATATGTACCACCATTACACCGTGGACGAGCACACCATTCGCGCGATCGGCCTGCTCAGCCGGATCGAGCGAGGGGAATTGGTGGAAGACCATCCCCGCGCTTCCGAAATCATCCACCAGGTTGCCTCGCGCCGGGCGGCCTATGTCGCGGTGCTGCTGCACGATATTGCCAAGGGCCGCGGCGGCGATCATTCGGTTCTCGGCGCGGAAATTTCCGAAAAACTGTGCCCCCGCTTCGGCCTCGACCAGGACGAAACCGATCTGGTTGCCTGGCTGGTCCGGCACCACCTGCTGATGAGCGCGACCGCGTTCAAGCGCGACCTGACCGATCCGCAGACGATCGAGAATTTCGTCGCCCAGGTGCAGAGCGTGGAGCGCCTGCGGCATCTCATGATGCTGACCGCGGTGGATATACGCGCGGTCGGACCGGGCGTGTGGAACAGCTGGAAACGGCAGTTGCTGGGCGAATTGTCCGATGCCGCGCAGGAACGCCTGCGGCTGGGCCATATGCCCCATCGGCGCAAGGAACGGGTCGCCTACAAGAAGGAAACCGTGGCCGGGCTATTGGGCGATAATGCGCCTCTGATCGAGGACTTCGGCAAGCTGTTCGGCGATGCCTATTGGGTGGCGGAACCCGAAGAGATCATTGCTCGCAACCTCGTCCAGTATTCGGTGGCACGGCAGCTGGAGGAAGAACTCTCGATCCACTGCGAATATGACGAAGGGCGCGGCGCGACGCTGGTGACGATCATCGCTTCGGACCATCCGGGATTGTTCTACCGGATCGCGGGCGGAATTCACCTGGCCGGAGCAAACATCATCGACGCCCGCATCCACACCACCCGCAATGGCTGGGCAGTGGACAATTTCCTGATCCAGGATCCGCTCGGCAGGCCGTTCCACGAACCGGGGCAGATCGAGCGGATCAAACGGTCGATCTCCGACGCGCTGGCCAACCGGATCGAACTGGTGCCGCGGCTCGCCAAACGTCCGCTGCCGCATTCGCGCGCGAGCACGTTCGACGTGCGTCCGCGGGTCCTGTTCGACAACGAGGCGTCGAACAAGTTTACCGTCGTCGAGGTGAACGCGCGCGACCGTCCGGCCCTGCTCAACCGCCTCGCACGCGCACTGTTCGAGCACCAGCTTGTGGTATATTCGGCACACATCACCTCTTATGGTGAGCGTGCGGCAGATAATTTCTATGTTACCGACCTTCTTGGTAATAAAATAACCGCAACCGAGAGGCTGAAAGCGATCGAGGAAGCGCTGCTCGATGCAGCGAGCGACGAGCGGCAGGCCAAACTCGAGGACGCGTGAATGGGAGGCACTACGGATTTTGGTATTGATTAAAAACTGATGCTGCGCGATGTCCGGGCAGTAAGACATATAACCAATAAAATGTTTGGGAGAGCATGATCATGAAATTCGCTTTGCGGGCAACCACGTCCCTTTTTTGCGTTTCCATCGCTTCGATGGCGGCGATGCCGGTCTTCGCGCAGGAACAACCGGCGGCAGACCAGCAGGACTTCGACGATTCCTCGATCATCGTGGTGACCGCGCAGGGCCGCGAACAGCAATTGTCCGACGTGCCGGTGGCCATCTCCGCGGTTTCGGGCGACTTGCTCGAAAAATCCGGTGCCAACGACATTCGCGAATTGAACCAGGTCGCTCCCTCGCTGCTGGTATCCTCCACCGGAAACGAAGCGAACGGATCGGCGCGTATTCGCGGTATCGGGACTGTCGGGGACAACCCCGGCCTCGAAAGTTCGGTCGCGGTGTTCGTGGACGGCGTCTATCGTTCGCGCAGCGGCAACGCGCTCAGCGAACTGGGCCCGATCGACCGGATCGAAATTCTCCGCGGACCGCAGGGTACGCTCGGCGGGCGCAACGCTTCTGCCGGCCTGATCAGCATCTACACCGCCAAGCCGGAGTTTGAATTCGGCGGCTACGGCGCGTTCAGCTACGGCAATTACGATGCGATCCGCATCGAAGGCGGGGTCACCGGGCCGGTATCGGAAACGATCGCCGCCCGTGTGGACGGGGTATATTTCAAGCGTGACGGTTTCTACACGGACGTCACCAACGACACCGACGTGAACAACCGCGACCGCTATCTGGTCCGCGGGCAGTTGCTGTTCGAGCCGAATGACGCCCTGGATGCGCGCCTGACCGTCGATTATTCCAACAAGAACGAAGCCTGCTGTGCCGCCGTGTTCGTGCAGCCCGGCTTTGCCCCGCTCGCGCGCGTGTCGCCCGGGCTCGATCCCTTTGCCATGCCGCTGCCCGGCAGCCCGGCGCTGACCAGCACCCAGAACCCGATCATTCCGATCCTGCTGGCGCTGGGCCAGAACCCGAATGCGCTGTCGCAGGAAACGTTCAATTACAACATCTATCCCACCGCGGGCCGTTCCTACGAAGGCGAAACCGAGGATTACGGTGCAGCTTTCGAAGTAAATTACGATTTCGGGAACGTGTCCCTGACATCGATTACCGGATACCGCGAATATTCCAACAACCAGGCTTCGGACACCGATTATACCACCGTCGACATCCTCTACCGTGCCCCGGGCGAAGACGCCGGCTCGCGGGCGTTCGAAACCTTCACCCAGGAATTGCGCCTCAAGGGTACGGCCTTCAACGACCGTCTCGACTGGCTGATTGGCGGCTTCTTCGCCAACGAAGATCTGACCGTGCGGGACAATCTGCGTTTCGGCACCCAATATGGTGCGTTTGCCCCGTGCCGGATCGTCAACGCCGTCAACCCGGCGCTCGCTTCGCCGCTGAGCACCGGCTGCCTGAGCGCTGGTGGGCGGGCTATCCTGCAGGCTGCTAACGGCGGTGCCGGTGCGTTCGGGGCGGCAACGCCGCTGATCTTCGCCGGTCTCGATACGCTGGCACAGGTCAACGATCTGGGCGGCACGGGCGATATCTACGAACAGAACAGCAAGAACTTCGCGTTCTTCACCCACAACATCTTCCACGTCACCGACACCATCGATCTTACGCTTGGCCTTCGTTACACCAACGAAACCAAGGATTTCGATGCAGAATTCGGCAATGACAACGTGTTCTGTCCGCAGCAGCGCGCTCTGATGTCGGGCCTTCTCGGTACCCCCCTTGCCGGGTTGGCGGGCGGGCTTATCGCACTGTCCTGCCAGGGCAATTCAACGTCCGAAATCGATGGCCTGACGCTGAGCGACAGCCGCAAGGAAGATGCGTTTTCGGGCACGGCAGTCCTGTCGTGGCAGCCCACTCCCGACCTGTTGCTCTACGGCAGCTATTCGCGCGGCTACAAGGCGGGCGGGTTCAACCTCGACCGTTCGGCGCTGAGCAATCCGGTGGCCGGGAATCCCGCACTTATCGGGACCACCGCGAACCTGCAGTTCGACCAGGAGGAAGTGGACGCTTTCGAAATCGGTGCCAAGTTCACCGCGCCGGGCTTCTCGCTCAGCGGGGCGATTTACCGGCAGGAATTCAGCAATTTCCAGCTGAACACCTTCAACGGTTCGGTCTTCCTGGTGCAGAACGTCAACGCCTGCGGCACCGATCTCAGCGGTGCGGATAGAGATGCCAGCCCGGTAACCGGTGCCTGTTCGCCCGATGACGTCCAGCCCGGTGTCGTCGCGCAAGGGGTTGAACTCGAAGCCTCGCTCAGCCCGGTTCGGGACCTGACAATGACGATGGGCATCACCTACACCGATACCAGCTACGAAGATAATCTGATCGGCCGCGACACCGGTTCACCGCTCGATCCGGCCCTTCGCCTGCTGCCGGGCGACAATCTGTCGAACGCACCGGAATGGGTCGGCACAACCTCGTTCAGCTATACCCCTGAACTGGGCAACAGCGGCCTGTCGGGACTGTTCTTCGTCAACGCCCGCATGACCGGCGACTACAACACCGGATCAGACCTTCTCTTCGGCAAGGAGCAGGACGGTTTCTTCCTGGTAAACGCACGGGTCGGTATTCGCGGGCCGGATGAAGCATGGTCGATCGAAGGCTGGGCACAGAACCTGTTCGACAAGGGTTATACGCAGGTTGCCTTCAACACGCCGTTCGTTGCTTCGCAGCAGACTTATTCCGCGTTCCTCGCCGAACCACGCACTTACGGCGTGACGGTTCGCGGCAAGTTCTAAACCCTATATCCGAATAGAAGAGGGGCCGTTTCCGAAAGGAGGCGGCCCCTTTTTCATGCGCGCTACTCTCGCGCGCCGAACAGCGCGGTGCCAACGCGAATATGGGTCGCGCCCAGCTTCACCGCAATTTCGTAATCGCCGCTCATCCCCATGCTCAGCCCCGTCAGGCCATTATCCATCGCCAATTTATCGAGCAGAGCAAAAAACGGCGTCGGCTCGATCCCGGCAGGCGGCACACACATCAGCCCGGCAAGCGGGATATCCGCGGCGCGGGCCTGTTCGATCAGTGACGGCAGGTCGGCAATTGCGCAGCCGCCTTTCTGTTCTTCCTCGCCGATATCGACCTGGACGAAACAGGGAATCCGCCGCCCTGCCTTGTCCATCGCGCCCGCCAGCGCCTTGACCAGGCTGGGCCGGTCGAGCGAGTGGATACAGTCAAACAGCGCGGCGGCATCCCCGGCCTTGTTGGACTGGAGGCTGCCGACCAGATGCAACTTCGCATCGGGATAGCGTTCGCGGAGCTCGGGCCATTTGGCCGCGGCTTCCTGCACCCGGTTTTCCCCGAACACCCGTTGCCCCGCTTCCAGCAGCGGCTCGATGGCACCGGCATCATGGGTCTTGCTGACCGCAATCAAGGTGATTTCCTCGGTCTTGCGCTGTGCCAAAGCGGCGGCGGCGGCGATTTTCTCGCGGACGGAGGCGAGCCGGGCGGCTGCAAGATTGGCGGGGGCGTGTTCGTTTTCGATCATCGCTGCGCTATAGCGCAGGCATGAGCACACGCCAGACCCTCCCGCTGCTTTGGCTGCTAAGCGATGCGCGCAACGATGCCGTGCTGGAAGCGGCACTGCGCGCGCTGCCGCGCGGATCGGGCTTCGTGTTCCGCCACTACCACCTCGATGCCCGCGAACGCCGCGCGCGGTTTGCCCGGTTGGCCGTGGTCGCACGCGGGCAGGGTCATTGTACGGTCCTGTCCGGCCGCTGCTGGAGCGAGGCGGAGGAATGGGACGCGGACGGGCTTTATGGCGGGCCGACGACCGCTGCTGACACGCGCCCGGCGGGGCTGCTGTGGCTGGCGACCGCTCATGACGCTGCCGAACTTGCCGCGGCGAACCGGCGTGGAGCGGACGGAATTTTCGTCTCCCCGGTCTTCCCCACCCGCTCCCATCCGGGGGTCGAGGTGTTGGGGGCCGAGGGTTTCCATGCGCTCGCGCGGCAATCCATTGCTCCGGTCATTGCGCTTGGCGGGATGAACCCGGCAAGCGCAGAGCAACTCGGCTGCCCCCGGTGGGGGGCGATCGATGGCCTGGTCGCGGAATTGCCCGAGGGATTGGCAGGCGGGCCACAGTCGAACAGCGAATAGCGCCTTTCTGCCATCGGATTCTTGACGCGGGAGTCCCGCGCTGTGCATTATACCCCTAGGACACCTGCGTGCAGGTGAAGTGAGGACAACACCATGGCCACCCGCGCAATCGGGAAATCATCGGCGACCGACTGGCGCGCGGCATTCCGGCGTTCGCTGCGCCGCGCCCTGCAGATGACCGGGGCTGCGGCGCTGCTGCTGGCAACGGTTTTCCTTGGCCTGGCGCTGGTCAGTTACACACATACCGACCCCAGCGCCTCCACCGCCGCTGCCGGAACCGATATCGGCAACTGGATGGGCATATCCGGTGCATGGGCGGCGGAACGGGTGCTGTTCCTGTTCGGGCTCACCGGCATCCTGCTGCTGCCGCTGCTGTATGTCGGCGCACGCAAATTGTGGCGCGATGTCGAGCAGGAGGACCGGGATACCGACACCCGCTGGTGGCAGCCGGTCGCCATGCTGCTGGCCGCGATGGCGCTGATATCGACGGTTCTGGCGCTCGCATTCGAGGGGCCGGGCTGGACCTTTCCGGCTTCGCTTGGCGGTCTTTCGGGACTGCTCGGTGCGGGGGCGATCGAAGCGGTGGCTGCGCGTTTCCCTCCAGCCGCGCAGTCGTGGACCATCCTCGCGCTGGCACTAATGTGCCTCGCGGGCGGGGCGGCGCTGGTGACCCGGGTGTTCGCGATCGACTGGGCGCAATTGCTCACCCTGCCGGCCTTCCTCCGGCGCGGATCAGGCGGCGATGACCGGGACGCCGCCTTTGCTCCAAGACGCAAGGCGCGGGCAGCAGCGACCAAAGCGTCGGCGGACGAGCCCTTCATCCAGCAGCCCGCGCGGCGGATGCCCGAGATAACCGACCCTTCCGCGCCGCCCAAGAAGGCGGTGATGGCGGGGGCCAAACAGCGCGACATGTTCGCCAAATATGAATTGCCGGGTCTCGAGCTGCTGGAAGAACCGCCGGTCCACCAGGCTCCGAAGCTCGACAAGATGGCGCTGGAACGCAACGCCCGGCTGCTCGAAACCGTGCTCGACGATTTCAATGTAAAGGGCGAGATTACCGCTGTGCGCACCGGCCCGGTGGTGACGATGTATGAATTGGAACCCGCGCCCGGGATCAAGGCCAGCCGGGTGATCGGCCTGGCGGAAGACATCGCGCGCAACATGTCCGCCATTAGCGCGCGCGTCTCGCCGATACCGGGCAAGACGGTAATGGGTATCGAACTGCCCAACGTTGACCGCCAGACGGTCGCCCTGAGGGAATTGGTATCCTGCGCCGCTTTCGCCGAATCGACCGGCAATCTGCCGATCATCCTGGGCAAGGATATCGCGGGCGATCCGATCGTGGCCGACCTGGCCGCGATGCCGCATCTGCTGGTCGCCGGGACCACCGGATCCGGCAAGTCGGTCGGTCTCAACTGCATCCTGCTGTCGCTGCTGTACCGGTTCACGCCCGCTGAATGCCGGCTGATCCTGATCGATCCCAAGGTGCTGGAACTGAAAAGCTACGACGATATCCCGCACCTGCTGTCGCCGGTGGTTACCGAGCCGCACAAATCGGTCCGGGCACTGAAATGGGCAGTCGAGGAAATGGAGCGCCGCTACCGGATGATGAGCAGCATCGGGGCGCGCAATCTCAATGGCTTCAACGAACGGGTCAACGCCGCCATCGCCAAGGGCAAGCCGCTCGGCCGCCGGGTCGGCATCGGCTTCGATCCGGACAGCGGGGAGGAACTGTTCGAGGAGGAACAGCTCGATTACGAACCGCTGCCGCAGATCGTCCTGATCGTCGACGAACTGGCCGATCTGATGGTGACCATCGGCAAGGAAATAGAGGTGCTGATCCAGCGCCTGAGCCAGAAATCGCGCGCTGCGGGCATCCACCTGATCATGGCAACCCAGCGCCCCTCGGTCGATGTCATCACCGGCGTGATCAAGGCCAACCTGCCCACGCGGATCAGCTTCAAGGTCACCAGCCGGATCGACAGCCGCACCATCCTGGGCGAGCAGGGCAGCGAGCAGCTGCTGGGCAAGGGCGATATGCTTTACAAGCCCAACACCGGCGCGATGGTCCGCGTTCACGGGCCGTTCGTGTCGGACGAGGAAGTGGAACGGGTCGCCAGCCACTGGCGCGCACAAGGCAAGCCGGATTACGTGGATGCGGTGACCGAGGAACCGGAGGACGGCGGCTTCAGCTTCGACGACGAACTGACCGGCAGCGACGATCCCGAGGAACGCAAATACCGCCAGGCCTGCCAGTCCGTTTTCGAAAGCCAGAAGGCGAGCGGCAGCTGGCTGCAGCGCCAGATGGGCGTCGGCTACAATACCGCCGCGAAATGGATCGAACGGATGGAAGATGAAGGCCTGGTCGGCCCTGCAAATCACGTCGGCCGGCGCGAGATTTACCGCGACCGGGACGGCAATCCACTGTAGCTATTGGGCGGTCGGATCGGCGTTGCACCCGTCCGGTTTCACTTGTAACGACCCTGGCCAAGGAGAAGCGCCATGCTCGTCGGTTGCCCCAGGGAAATCAAGAATCACGAATACCGGGTCGGCCTGACTCCCGAAAGCGTCAAGGAACTGACCGTGAACGGTCACCAGGTCTGGATCGAATCCGGCGCGGGCATGGGCATCGGCGCCACCGATGACCAATACCGCGCGGCCGGGGCGGTAATCCAGGACGGACCCGACCCGATTTTCGGCACCTGCGAGATGGTGGTCAAAGTCAAGGAGCCGCAGGCGGTCGAGCGGGCCAAGCTGCGCGAAGGGCAGATCCTCTACACCTATCTGCATCTGGCCCCCGATCCCGAACAGACCGCCGATCTGATCCGTTCGGGCGTCACCGCGATAGCCTATGAAACCGTCACCGGTCCGGGCGGCACTCTGCCGCTGTTGAAACCGATGAGCCAGGTTGCTGGACGAATGAGCATCCAGGCGGGCGCAACCGCGTTGGAAAAGGCGCATGGCGGCCGCGGCGTGTTACTGGGCGGGGTCCCCGGGGTGCTGCCGGGCAAGGTCGTGGTGATCGGCGGCGGCGTGGTCGGTTTCAATGCGGCGCAAATGGCGGTCGGGCTGGGCGCGGACACCACCATCCTCGACCGCGATCCCGAAGTGCTCGAAAAGCTCGGGATCCATTTCGAAAGCCGGGCCAAGACGCGCTTTTCGAACAAGGCCAATCTGGAAGAATCGGTGGCCGAAGCCGATCTGGTGATCGGGGCGGTGCTGGTCCCGGGCGCGGCAGCACCCAAGCTGGTCAGCCGCGCTATGCTGAAGACGATGTGCCCCGGCGCAGTGCTGGTGGATGTCGCGATCGATCAGGGTGGCTGTTTTGAAACCAGCCACGCCACCACCCATGCCGACCCGACCTATGTGGTGGACGAGATCGTGCATTATTGCGTCGCCAATATGCCCGGCGCAGTGGCCCGCACCAGCACCTATGCGCTGAACAATGTCACTCTGCCCCATGCCCTGAAGATCGCGCAATTGGGGTGGAAAGAGGCAATGCGGCAGAACCCGCATCTGGCCGAAGGGCTGAATGTCCACGCCGGGCAGGTGACCTATGCCGCGGTGGCAAAGGAACTTGGTTACCAGCACCTTTCCGTGGACGATGCAATAAGTTGAAAAGATTGGCGCTTTTAACTTTGGGCTAAGCAATTCCCGTTATTCCTGCCCCATGGGGCGGGTAAGAATCGCATTTTGGTGGCTTGTGCTTGCGGCGCTGTATTGCGCATTGCCGGGCGTGCCCGCCCTTGCTGCGGCGGACCGAAGCCAGCCAGTCTGCTTCATCAGCGCCGCGGCGGGCGGTGATTTGCAGCAACAGATTTCCAACCGCCGCGACTGGAATTGCAGCAGCGACCATTCCGACCTGTCCGCACCGGCAATCATTCTGCGGCTCCCCGTGGACAGTTCCCTGCACGAGTCGGCGGAGACGTCTCCCCGATACGCAGTGAGCCGGACTTCGGCATTCCGCCACCTCACCGTCATGGCGGCAGGACCCGGCGGCCAATCCCGCGAGCTGCGCTATGCCTTCAACCAGGTGATCCCCGGATTGCCGGACCAGCAATTTGCGGTCCGTTTGCCGGAAATCGAATCCGGCACGCAGCATATCTACGTAGCGATCGAGGGCGCGAATCAACGCATCCTGCTCGATCAACTGCATCTTTCGACGGACTTGCCCGGCGAAGCGGCCGAAGACCGTACCGTGCTGTTCCTGGTAGCGGCGCTGGCCGGGATGATCCTGCTGCCGCTGGGGTTCAATCTGGCTTTTTACCGCGTGCTTCGAGAACAATTCCTGCTGTGGCACGTCATGCTGTCGACCTGCTCGCTTGCCCAGATCATGCTGACCTCGGGCTTCTATTCTGCCTTCGTCACGCTGGATATTATCCAGCTGCGTGCGTTGATCATTCTGTCCTTCGGCGGCATGATGGTTGCCGCGACGAAGTTTGCGGCTACCTTTATCGAACCGGACAAGCTTTCTCCCCGCTTGCGAAAATTACTCTGTGCGGGGGCGCTGTGGTGCGCGTTCATCACCATGATCCATGCGTTCGGAGCCGGAGCTCTCGGACGCTATTCGTCGGATCTGTTCTATCTCGGCTCGGCGCTCATGCTGCCCGTGTTCGCATTGGTGATTTTCAGCGCCATCCGACGGGGCAGCCGTGCAGTGTGGTTCCAGCTGCTGGGCTGGGCTCCGTTCGTCATCGTCGGGATTATCCGGATTTTCAGCTACTTCAATACCAGCCTGCCGCAGATAGACGCTTTCGAGATGTTCTATGGTGCCATCGCGCTGGAATGCGGCGCCACCGCACTCGGCGTGGTGGATCGCTTCATGATCCTTCGCCGCCAGTGCGACGATGCTCTGGCCATGGCCCGCCAGTCCGAAGCGCTGTCGGAACGCGATCACCTGACGGGGCTGATGAACCGCCGCGCGATCGAGCCGCGCTTTGCCGAATTGCGCAGCCTAGGCTTCAACACCTTTGCGCTGATCGATCTCGACCGGTTCAAATCCGTCAACGATACGCATGGCCATGCGCTGGGTGATGAGGTGCTGCAGGCGGTCGCCCAGGCGCTTGATGCAGACGAGAACGTGCTGGCGATCCGGCTGGGCGGGGAAGAATTCGTCCTGCTGCTGCGCGGCAGGGAAGCCCGCCGCAGGGCCGAACAGCGGCGCATCGCGATCCCCGCCCGGACCGCCCTTGTCGTGCCAGGGCTGGACCGACTGGTCACTGCCAGCATGGGTGTAGTCGAAATGCCGGATGCCGGGCTGGAACACGTCAGTTTCAACGAATTATACAGCCGTGCCGACAAGTTGCTGTACGAAGCCAAGGAAGCCGGACGTAACCGGGCCATGTTCGAAAAACTGGTCGCCTTTCCCGACCGTCGGGGCGAACGCCGCCCCGGCAAGTCGGTCGCAGCTTAAGGCTGGACGAAGGGAGCCATTACCTCGGCCCGCACGCGCGCCAGGCGGCCGGTTTCGCGATCCAGCATCGCCCAGGTGGTATTCGCGGAAACGATCACCTTGCCCGCAGCATCCATGAAATCCACCCGCCGGGAGGACTTCGCCCCGCGCGCACCATCGGGGATCCAGGTTTCCCCGGTGACACTCTGCCCCAGCGAGATATTGCCGCGATAATCGATCTCGTGCCGGATCACGAGCCAGAAGAACGCATCCCGGTCTTCCGCCCGCGCCGCCGCATCCCAATGGGCCGTCGCCATGTCCTGTATCCACTGGACCCAGACGGCGTTGTTCACATGGCCCATCACATCGATATGGTCCGGCGCGGCGGTGAAGACCCTGGTGAAGCGGTTGCTCACTCCGCCATTCCCATCTGCCACAGGATGAAGGCGAATTCCTCCGCCGTTTCGGTCAGGCTTTCGAAGCGGCCCGATTTCCCGCCGTGGCCCGCGCCCATATTGGTCTTGAGCAGCAATTCATTCCCGTCGGTCTTCAACTCGCGCAATTTTGCGACCCATTTGGCGGGTTCCCAATAGGTCACGCGCGGATCGTTGAGGCCCGCGGTGACCAGCATCGGCGGATAATCCTGCGCGCGCACCTGATCATAGGGGCTGTAGGACCGGATCAGTTCGAACGCGGCCCGGTCCTCGATCGGGTTGCCCCATTCGGGCCATTCGCCCGGGGTCAGCGGCAATGTGGCATCGAGCATGGTTGCCAGCACATCGACGAAGGGGACATGCGCCACCACCGCGCCGAACAGATGCGGATCGGAATTGATCACCGCGCCCATCAGTTCACCGCCCGCCGATCCGCCCGAAATGCTGATCTTGCCCGCCTGCGTCAGGCTGCGTTCGATCAGGCCGTTTGCGACATCGACGAAATCGTTGAAGGCGTTGGTGCGGCTTTCCAGCTTGCCCGCCTTGTACCATGCCCGCCCCAGATCATCGCCGCCGCGGATATGCGCGATGGCATAAGCGAAACCGCGGTCCACCAGGCTGAACCTTGTGGTGGAAAAGCCCGGAGGGATGGAAATGCCGTAAGCGCCGTAGCCATAGAGATGAAGTGGTCCGGCAGCTTCGCGATCCTTGCGGTAGAGCACGCTGACCGGGACCATGGTACCATCCCGCGCGGCCACTTCGATCCGCTCCGTAATATACAGTTCGGCATCATAGCCCGAGGGGATTTCCTGCACCTTCAGCGTTTCGAGCGTCCGCGCCGCGACATCGTAATCATAGGTCGTGGCCGGGCTGACCATGCTTTCATAGGACAGCCGCAGTTTTTCCATGTGCCATTCGCGGTTATCGCCCAGCCCCGCGCTATAGCTTGCCTCGGGAAAAATGATCGGTTCAATCCGCAAGGGATCGTCGTAATAGCGCAGTTCGATCACATCGAGACCGCCGCGTCGCCCCTCGACAACGTAGAAATCGCGGAACAGTTCAAGCCCGGTGATATAGAATTCGTCCGACCCCGCGATCAGCGTGGTCCATTCGCCCGGGTTTTCCAAAGAGGCGGCGGCGATGCGGAAGTTTTCGTGCGTATCGTTGGTGTGGATGAACAGCGTCCCGCCGCGCTCGTCCACGTCATATTCCACGCCCTTCTGCCGCGGTTTGACCAGCAGCGGGGTCGCCAGCGGATCATCAGCCGGGATGATGTAGTTTTCGCCCGTTTCGTGATCGCCGGCGGAAATGATCACCCATTTCTCGTTCGACGACAGGCCGGACGAGACCCGGAAGCCTTCGTCGTCCTCGTGATACAGTTCGACATCGTCTGCGACCGGTTGCCCCAGCCAGTGCAGCCGCGCGTTGTCGGTGCGCCATTGTTCGTTGGCGAGGCTGTAGATCAGTGCGCGGCCCCCCGCGCACCAGACCAGCGATGACAATGTGCCGGGGATCTCGTCCCCCAGCATTTCCCCAGTGACCAGATCCTTGACCCGCGCCGTGAAGCGTTCCGACCCGTTGTCATCGACCGAAAACGCCAGCTTCGTGCCATCCTTGCTGACCGCCAGCGCGCCGAGGCGGAAATATTCCTTCCCTTCCGCCAGCTCCGGTTCGTCGAGAATCAGCTCATCGTCACCGCCCGAAACCGGCCTGCGCCACCATTTGCGGTACTCCGCGCCTTCTTCGTATTCTACCCAGTACAGCCAATCGCCATCCTTCTGCGGAACGGAACTGTCGGCTTCCTTGATCCGGGCACGCATTTCCTTGAACAACCGGTCCACCAGCGGCTTGTGCGGAGCCATCCGGTGTTCGAACCAGGCATTTTCCGCCGCCAGATGCGCCAGCACCTCCGGATCGTCCACCACCGGATATTTCGGATCTCGCAGCCAGGCGTAATCGTCGCTGACCGTGATCCCGTGGTGGGTCGCGGAAGAGCGCTTTTTTCGGGCGGTCGGGGCGGCGGCTGGCACCGCAGAGGTGGAATTGGTCATGCAGGCGCTCTATGTTGGTCGCGAAAGGACCGCAACCATGCTGATGCTTACCCACGAGGCCCGCCTCTCCGCTCTCCGCGAGGAGTTGAAGAAGCGAGGGCTGGACGGTTTCGTTGTTCCGATTTCCGACGAGCATATGTCCGAATATGTCGGTTCCTATGCACAGCGGCTGGCGTGGCTGACCGGTTTCGGCGGATCGGTGGGCAGCGCGGTGGTGCTGCAACATAAGGCCGCGATGTTCGTGGATGGGCGCTATACCGTACAGGTGCGCGAACAGGTGGACGGCAATCTGTATGCGTATTGCCAGGTTCCGAAGGATAGCGTGGGCGCATGGCTTGCCGCCAATGCACAGTCCGGCGCGCGGATCGGCTACGATCCCTGGCTCCACACGCGCGGCTGGGCCAATACTATATCGGAGGCGCTGGCAAAAATCGGCGCGGAACTGGTCTCGGTTGATGCCAACCCCGTCGATGCCGTGTGGGAAGACCGGCCTGCTCCCTCCGACGCCGTGGTCATGGTCCATGATGACAGCCATGCCGGCCAATCGAGCGCGGAAAAGCGCGAGTTGGTGGCCGGTTGGCTGAAATCCGAAGGGCTGGACGGCGTGGTCATCGGCGCGCTCGATTCGATCGCCTGGCTGCTGAACATCCGCGGATCGGATGTGGACCGCACCCCCGTGGCGCTGTCCTATGTGCTGGCCCATGCGGACGGCACGGCGGAATTGTTCATCGCGCCTGAGAAAATCACGCCCGAAGTCGCCCGGCATCTGGGCAACGCGGTCACCATCCGTCCGCGTGACCAGTTCGAGGGCGCGCTCCGGCATCTGCAAGGCAAGAAGATCGCGGTCGATCCTAGCAGCGGAGTCGCGGCGATTTTCCAGACACTGGAAGACGCCGGGGCCCGGGTGATCGCCGCGCGCGATCCGGCCTTGTTGCCCAAGGCGGTCAAGAATCCGGTCGAGCAGCAAGGTCACCGCAATGCGCAGGCGCGCGACGGCGCGGCGGTGTCGAAATTCCTCCACTGGCTGTCGGAAACCGCGCCCGCAGGCGGCGTGACCGAACTGTCCGCTGCAGCGAAACTGCGCAGCTTTCGCGAGCAGACCGGGATGCTGAGGGATTTGTCCTTCGATACCATTTCCGCCGCCGGTCCCCACGCCGCGCTGCCGCATTACCGGGTCGATGAAGACAGCAACATCCCGATTGCCCCCGGCAGCGTCTATCTGGTCGATTCGGGCGGGCAATATCTCGATGGCACCACCGACATTACCCGAACCGTGTGGATCGGTCCGGGTGAGCCCAGCCCGGAGGTGAAAGACCGCAATACCCGCGTCCTGAAGGGCCATATCGCGATCGCCACGGCCGTTTTCCCGGAGAACACCGCCGGCAGCCAGCTCGACGCCTTCGCCCGCCAGTTCCTATGGCAGGCGGGCGTCGACTACGCCCACGGAACCGGCCATGGTGTCGGCAGTTTTCTGGCGGTACACGAAGGCCCGCAGCGGATCGCCAAATCGGGCGGCGGGCAGGCGGGCACGGATGAACCGCTGCAGGCAGGAATGTTCCTGTCGAACGAGCCGGGCTATTACAAGGCAGGCGAATTCGGCATCCGGATCGAGAATCTGGTGCTGGTCGAACCGCGCGAAATTCCCGGCGCAGAAGGGACGTATTTCGGTTTCGAAACGCTCACCTTCGTACCGATCGACCGCCGCATGGTCGAAGTGGGCCTGCTGACCCCGCAAGAGATTGCCTGGTGGAACGACTATCACGCGCAGGTTGCCAAAATCCTGCTCCCGCAGCTCGAAGGGCCGGGCGATGCCGGTGTGCGCGAATGGGTGGAGGCGAGCTGCCAGCCTCTGTGACTGTCCGGCTTGTCATCCGGTATTTGTTCTTGTAATGTTCTGCGGTACGATTCGTCGTCCAGACCCACAAGCGGAGGAAAAGCCATGATCGGATATGTCACTGTCGGAACCAATGATCTGCCGCGATCGGCGAAGTTCTATGACGCGATTGCGGCGGAAATGGGCGTCGGGCGAATGATGGAATTTGAAAGTTTCATCGCCTGGGGAAAGATGGACGGACCGGCGGGCATCGCTGCCACAAAGCCCTTCAACGGCGAAGCGGCGAGCGTCGGCAATGGCGTCATGGTCGCGCTTCAGGCAGACAGCATCGAGCAGGTCCAACGGATTTATGACATTGCGCTGGCCAATGGCGGCAGCGATGAAGGCGCGCCGGGTGCCCGCGGCGACGGATTTTACGCCGCCTATTTCCGCGATCCCGACGGCAACAAGCTCAACGCGTTCCTGATGACCGGCGCGGGATGAAGGATGTGCGGCGGGCCCTGGACAGCGCCCTGGCCCCGCTCAGCGCATCAATCCGCCGATCAGATTGCGGGCAAATCGCCCCAGACCGGGTATGCCCACCGCCTTGCCGATCTCGGTCGCGATGGTTCCGCCCGCCGAGCTGGCCGCGCTCGCGGTGGGATTGGCGCGGCTCTTCCGGCCGCTGAGTTTGGCCGCAAGAATGGAACCAGCACTGGCCGCCGCCGCGCCGCTTGCTGCCTTGACGACCTTGCCGCCTAAACCGTCCCAGAGGGAAGTCGATTTGCGTTCCCGCTTGGCCACTTCATCGCGGCCCTGCGTTTCCACTTCCTCGGCGGTAGCGGCGGCGTCGACCATTTTCTGGGCGATCACTTCTGCGGCGCTTTCACGGTCCACCCGCTGGTCGTATTTGCCCTCCACCGGCGAGATCGACTGCATGATCGCGCGTTCCTTGGGCGTGATCGGCCCGAGGCGTGAACGCGGCGGCTTGATCAGAGTCCGCTGGACAATGCCGGGCGAGCCGTCCTCCATCAGGGTCGAAACCAGCGCCTCGCCGGTTTTCAGTTCCGTAATCGCCGTTTCCACATCGAGGTCGGGATTGATCCGGAAAGTTTCGGCGGCGGCGCGAATTGCGCGCTGGTCCTTGGGCGTAAAGGCGCGCAGCGCGTGCTGGACCCGGTTGCCCAATTGCCCGGCGACTTCTTCGGGTATGTCGATCGGGTTCTGCGTCACGAAGAACACGCCGACGCCTTTGGAGCGGATCAGGCGGACCACCTGTTCGATCTTGTCTTCCAGGGCCTTGGGCGCATCATCGAACAGCAAGTGCGCCTCGTCGAAGAAGAACACCAGCTTGGGCTTTTCCGGATCGCCGACTTCGGGCAGCGACTCGAACAATTCGGCCAGCAGCCACAACAGGAAGGTGGCGTAGAGCTTCGGACTGCGCATCAATCTGTCCGCCGCCAGCACGTTGATATAGCCGCGCCCCTGTTCGTCCAGCTTGATGAAATCGGCGATTTCCAGCGCCGGTTCGCCGAAGAACTGCCCCCCGCCCTGGCTGTCGAGGCTGAGCAATTGCCGCTGGATCGTGCCGATGCTGGCTTTGGTCACATTGCCGTATCTGGTGGTCAGCTCGCTGGCATGCTGCGACGTATAAACCAGCATCGTCTGCAGATCCTCGAGGTCGAGCAGCAGCATTCCTTCTTCGTCGGCGAAGCGGAACACGATGTTGAGGACACCTTCCTGCGTTTCGTTCAGATCGAGCAGGCGGGCCAGCAGGAGCGGGCCCATCTCGGAAATCGTGGTGCGGATCGGGTGGCCCTGCTCGCCGTATAAATCCCAGAACACCGCGGGATTATCGGAATAGGCGTAATCGTCCATCCCGAGTTCTTTCGCCCGGCTTTCCAGCTTGTCGGCATGTTTGAAGGTGGGCGAACCGGGCATGGAAATACCCGCCAGATCACCCTTCACATCGGCCACGAACACCGGCACCCCGCTGGCCGAAAAGCTCTCCGCAAGGCCCTGCAGCGTGACCGTCTTGCCGGTGCCGGTCGCGCCCGCGATCAGCCCGTGGCGGTTGGCCCGCCCCAGATGCAGCGACTGCTTCTCGCCATTCGCGCCCAGACCCAGGAAAATCTGGTCCGCAATAGTGTTGCTCATGCCGGTAACTCCCCGTCCGCTCTCCCGACCTGTGGCGCAGCGCGGGCGGGGCGGTCAAGCGCCAGCGTTTGCAATGCAGGCTGTTCCAATTTTCCGCTGCCCGTATATGGCGGGGAAATATGGCCAACCGGCAACCCTTTGTCCTGCTCGACGATGCCCGCGAAAGCGGCGGCGTGGACGCGCATGTCTATGAGGGTCCGCGCCGGATTTTCGCGGCGCGCCGTGCGGACGAAGTGGCGGATGTGCTGGAAGCTGCCGACGCCGCACGGGCATCCGAAGGCGGTACGCTGGCGGGATATATCGCCTATGAAGCGGGCCTTGCGTTGGAACCCAAGCTGGCGCAATTGGCGCAGGCGCACTGCGGGGCGGGCGGCCCGCTGGTGTGGCTGGGGCTGTTCGATAGTGCGGAAATCGTGCCCGCTGGCACTGTGCCGGACTGGCTAGCCGCACGCTCGGAAGGCAGTGCATCGCTCGGCCCGCTGGACCCGCAGCTGTCCCCCGGCGGATACGCAGAGGCTTTCGCCGCACTGCAGGATGCGATCCGCGCCGGCGATATCTACCAGGCCAATCTCACCCTTCCGATGGCGGGCAGCTATCGCGGTGATCCGGTAGCGCTGTACGCCGCGCTGCGGCCCGCGGCGCAGGCCGGGTATGGCGGAATCGTGTTCGACGGCGCGCATTGGCTGCTCAGCCTGTCGCCCGAATTGTTCTTCAGCCTGCGCGGCGGCGAAGCCAAGGTAAAGCCGATGAAGGGCACTCGCCCCCGCGGCCAGGACGCAGGCACCGATGCGGCGCTGGCGCAGGAACTGGCGGGTTCGGTGAAGGACCGGGCCGAGAATTTGATGATCGTCGATCTGATGCGCAACGATTTGTCCCGCGTGGCGGAAGCGGGCAGCGTTCAGGTGGACGCGCCCTTTACCGTCGAAAGCTACCCCACGGTCCACCAGATGGTGTCCACCGTGCGTGCGCGGCTGCAACAGGGCAAAGGCGCTGCCGACCTGATCCGTGCGATTTTCCCCTGCGGCTCGATCACCGGCGCGCCGAAAATTCGTGCAATGGAACTGCTCGGCCAGACCGAACGCGACGCGCGCGGACCCTATTGCGGGGCGATAGGCCGGATCGGCCCGGACGGCGACGCGGCGTTCAACGTGGCCATCCGCACCTTGCGCCTGACCCCGATCGAAAACAGCCAGGGCAGCGCCGTGCTGGGGGTTGGCTCGGCAATTGTTGCTGATAGCGAAGCGATGCCCGAATGGCGCGAATCGATCCTCAAGGGCGGCTTCGCGCGCCAGCGGGCAGGCGGGTTCGATCTGATCGAAAGCATGAAATTCGATCCGGAAACGGGCATGGAACAGCTCGAACTGCATCTGGTACGGATGAAGGAGAGCGCGGCACAGCTTGGCTTTGCCTTCGACCGCCACCAGACTCGCAACCAGATCCAGGCGCTGTGCTTCGAACTGGAAGCTCCCGCAAAGATCCGGCTACTGCTGGCGCGGAGCGGCGCCATTGCGCTGGAAGGCCAGGAACTGGGGCAACCTCCCGCCGAGCCGCTGGAATGCATCGTGCTGCCCCTGCCGGTGGACAGCGGCGACTGGCGGCTGCGGCACAAGACCAGCGACCGGGGGTTCTATCAGGATGCGCTGGCGGTCGCCCGCGCTGAGGGCGCGCAGGAAGCGCTGCTGCTGCGCGACGACGGGCTGCTGACCGAAGGCAGCTGGACCAATATCTTCGTCGAGCGGGACGGCATCCTGCTGACTCCGCCCGCCGAACTTGGGCTGCTGCCCGGAATTTTGCGCCGCTCGCTGCTGGAAGCGGGCAAGGCGCGCGAATCCAATCTGCAGATCGCCGATCTCGAACAGGGATTTCTGCTGGGCAATGCCGTCCGCGGCCTGATGAAAGCCAAATTCACATGAAAATCCCGATCCTGTTCGAAGACGGCGAAGCGCTGGTGATCGACAAGCCAGCGGGCCTTTCCATCGATCGTCCGCGCAAGGGCGGCCACGCTCTGGAAGATCATTTCGAGGATCTGAAACTCGGGTTCCAGCGCCCGCCCGCCGCGGTGCACCGGCTCGACACCGATACCTCCGGCTGCCTGCTGCTGGCGCGCAATCCCAAGGCGCACAAACGCTTTGCCAAGGCGTTCGAGGACCGGCTGGTGATCAAGCGCTATCTCGGGATCGTCGCGGGCGAACTGGAGGATGAGGCAGGCACCATCGAACTCGCCCTGTCGAAAATCAGCAGCGCGGAAAAAGGCTGGCGGATGATCGCCGCGAAGAAGGGCAAGCCCTCCATCACCCACTGGCGGCGGATCGATGTGCAGGGCGGCAACACGCTGGTCGAATTTCGCCCCGAAACCGGCCGCACCCACCAGATCCGGATCCATGCGGAAGCAGGACTCGGCAAGGCGCTGCTTAACGACCCGGTTTACGGCGCTGGCGAGGAGACGGGGGCGGAGAAAGGTGGGGGCCGGACGATGCTGCACGCGGCGGGATTGGTCGTTCCGCGTGAAGGCAAGCCCGCGATTACCGCCACTGCGCCAATGCCGGCGGATTTCCTCCGGCTGGGTTTCACGGACGTTGGCCCTGAAGGGTCGATGACAGAAGATGTCTGACATCGTCGCCCGCGCCATGGGGCTGGTGGAGGAAAGCTTCATCGCCTCCTCCGGGCCGGGCGGGCAGAATGTCAACAAGGTGGCGACAGCCGTACAAATGCGGCTCGACGTCTTCGCGCTACGGCTGGAGCCCGCCGTTTTCAACCGGCTCAAGACCCTGGCCGGCAGCCGGATGACTTCCCGCGGCGAGATCGTGCTGACCGCGCGCAATTACCGCACCCAGGAAGCGAATCGCGAGGATGCCCGCAAACGCCTTGCCGAAATGCTCGAGGAAGCGGAGCGCGCACCCCGCGTCCGCGCCAAGAGCCGGGTCAACCGGGTGGGCAAGGAAGCCCGGATCAAGAGCAAGAAGAACCGCGGTGCGGTGAAGGCGGGCCGCGGCAAGGTGGAGTGGTAACCCCGCGCGTGGCCCCGCGCGAACGCGCTTGACTTTTTACGCCCCCTGTCCCAATGGCGGCGGCTTGAACGGCGGCGGTCCCCTTTCCGGGCGCGTCGCCGGTATTATTTCCGGCCCTATCGGCCCTTTCAGAGAATCTAGGAAACCGCCATGGCGAAACCTGCAACAGTAAAGATCAAGCTGGTTTCGACCGCTGACACCGGCTTCTATTACACCACCAAGAAGAATCCCCGGAACATTACGGAAAAGATGACGTTCCGCAAATACGACCCCGTCGTGCGCAAGCATGTCGAGTTCAAGGAAGCGAAGATCAAGTAAGCTGAATTTCCGGCAGCGGATCAATTCAGACAAGGTTCAACGCTTCGCTGTCATTTGCCGGAGCATGAACATTACCAACTCTACTTTTCGTCTATCGCCAGCACGCAAGCTCTGGCGCGTTGCACTCGCAGGTGCCGCGGCTCTTGCCGTGCCCGTAGCCGTGCTGGTCCCCGCAGCGCCGGTGGCAGCACAGAGCCAGTTGGGCAGTGCGGTCGAGGCGATTCGCGGCATCTCCACGATGAAGGCCGATTTCGTCCAGACCGACCGTCAGGGTCGGTCGGTTTCCGGCGTCATGACGCTGAAACGGCCAGGCAAGATACGCTTCGAATACCAGAAAGACGTCAATATGCTGATCGTCTCGAACGGCAAGTCGCTGACGATGGTGGATTACGATGTGAACCAGGTCCAGCGCTGGCCGATCAAGGATTCGCCGCTCGGTGCCTTGCTCGATCCGAACCGCGATATTGCCAAATACGGCAAGCTGATACCGACCGGCAATTCCGACGTGATCAGCGTGGAAGTGCGCGATCCCAAGCGCCCCGAATATGGGGTGATCACCATGATCTTCATTCGCAACGCTTCGGCACCGGGCGGCTGGCAGCTGACCAACTGGGTTGCCCTGGATTCGCAGAACAATCGCACCACGGTCAAGCTCAGGAATCATCGCTACGGGGTGGCAGTGAACGACAAGAGCTTCACTTACCGCGATCCGCGCCAGACGACTCGTCGGCCCCGGTGAACATTTTACCGGTGCGGCGTTGTAGAAATGCGACAGAACGCTCGCATTGTTCATTGGCGAGCAAGCCGGAACCGACTATTTTATGAATACGAGGTGGCTGACGGCGGGTTTCCCCCCTGTTGTCCTGCTGTCATCGAGGCCGCACTCGTACAAGCGTGACGAACGCTAAATAGGAAACCCTCGTGCCAATGCCCCCGGCGCGGGGGTTTCTTATTGGGGTCTGGTCTGCTCTCGCGGCCGCTTCGCTGCGCGAACGCCTCCGAGGGGGCGGCCTGACCGGCCGGCGCGCGGTCGCGCTTGGGCTGCCACGCCCTTTGGGGCAACCAAAGGAATGGACCCAAAGCAATAGACAGTGCGGCGCCTGCCCCCTATCCCCGCGCCCATGATCAAGATCGCTACCTGGAACATCAATTCGGTCCGCCTGCGGATGCCGATCGTCGAGCGGTTCCTGACCGAGCAGGCGCCCGACGTGCTGTGCCTGCAGGAAATCAAGACGGTGGCGGAAACCTTTCCTTACGAAGCCTTCGCGGCGCTGGGGTACACCCACAATGCGGTGCACGGGCAGAAGGGGTATCACGGCGTGGCCACCGTCAGCCGGATCCCGCTGAGGGAAGTGACCCGCAACGATTGGCAGGACAATGGCGAGGCGCGCCATGTCGGGGTGGAATTGCTCGGTCCAGGCCGGGGGATGCTGCTGGAAAATGTCTATGTCCCCGCGGGCGGTGATATTCCCGACCGCGTCCAGAACAGCAAATTCGGCCAGAAACTCGATTTCCTCGAACGGATGACCCGCTGGGCCGAAGCGGTCTCCGGCCCGACCCTGATCGTCGGCGATTTCAACATCGCACCGCTGGAATGCGACGTGTGGAACCACAAGCAATTGCTGAAAGTGGTCAGCCATACCCCGCTTGAGGTCGAGACACTGAAGCGGTTTCAGGACGCGCATGGCTGGGTCGATCTCGGCCGCAGGCATATCCTCGACCCGGAACGCTATTTCAGCTGGTGGAGCTACCGCTCGAAGGATTGGCGGGCCAACGACCGGGGGCGCAGGCTCGACCATATGTGGGCCAGCCCTGAGTTGGCGGCAGCCTCGGTGGGCCATCACGTGCATGAGGATTGCCGCGGCTGGGAGCAGCCGTCCGACCATGTCCCGCTGGTGACGGAGTTCGATCTCTGAGCGCAGCCCCGCCTCTTCCTTCTCCGGCCCGGCGGGTGGCGCAGGCGATCGATGCCTTGCGCCACGGCTGGCCGCTGCGGATGGAAGGCGGGCCGGTGTTGCTGCCGGTTGAAACCGCGATCGATGCACGGGCGCAGAGCGGGCGAATGTTGATTTCCTCCGCCCGCGCCGCGACGCTCAAACTGGTCAACCAGCGCGAGGCGGCCGCGCCGCACGCGCCGGTGCTGATCCACGGGGCGGAGCCGTTCACCCTTGCCGCTGCCCGCCCGATTGCCGATCCCGCGCTCGATCTGGCCAGCCCGCTGAAAGGCCCCTTCAAGGCCGACGCGATCGAGTGGGGAGCGGCAGCGGAAGCGGCGCTAGAACTGGCGCGGCTCGCCGGTATCCTGCCCGCCTTTCTGGTCGATCCCGTTAGTATCGGCGAGGCGCAGACGGTCGCACCCGGCGATCTGGCGCATTGGTCCGACACTGCAAAGCTGACCATCGCGACCCGCGCGCGCCTGCCGATTGCCGCCTGTGAAGACACCGAAATCGTTGCCTTTCGCAGCGCCGACGACACCCGCGAACACATCGCGCTGGTGATCGGCACCCAGATGACCGGGCGGGCGCCGCTGGTCCGGCTGCATTCGGAATGCCTGACCGGCGATATTCTGGGCAGCCTGAAATGCGATTGCGGCCCGCAGCTGGATGCCGCGCTGGCGGCCATGGCGCAGGAAGCGCGCGGCGGCGGCTGGGGCGTGCTGCTGTATATGCGGCAGGAAGGGCGCGGCATCGGGCTGGTCAACAAACTGCGAGCCTACCGGTTGCAGGATCAGGGCTTCGACACCGTCGAGGCGAACCAGCGGCTCGGCTTGCCCGACGAAGCGCGTGATTTCGGCACAGCCGCGCGGATGCTTGAACTGCTGGGTGTGAGGGACGTCCGACTGATGACCAACAATCTGCGCAAGGTGGTGGCTCTCGAACAAGCCGGTGTCCGGGTCATCGAACGGGTGCAGCATCAATTGCCCGCCAACCCGCACAGCGCCCGCTATCTGGGCACCAAGCGCGACCGCTCAGGTCATTTGCTCGATTAACCGGGTGTGATTTTCCGCGCGAGGGCCTGCCCCATGCGGACGGTATCCAGCGGTTTCAGCCCATCCAGCCATTCGATCCTGCCGGGCTCGAACAGCAGCACCACGGTCGATCCGAGCAGGAACCGGCCCATTTCCGCGCCGGCTTCCAACTGCGGTGCGTCGCCCCCGGAATAGCGCGTTCGGATTACCCGCTTGCCATGCGGCGTGACGGGGCCAGACCATACGGTCTCGATATTGGCAACGATCATCGCGCCCACCATCACGCTGGCAACCGCGCCCTCGGCCGTGTTGAAGATGGAGGCCAGACGCTCGTTACGGGCAAACAGGCGGGAGACGGCGGCGGCGGTCACGGTGTTGACGGAAAACAGCGCGCCGGGAATGTAGGTGGTCTCCCTCAGGGTTCCCGTGACCGGCATATGGACGCGGTGATAATCGCTGGGGGACAGGTAGATGGTGATGAAATGGCCGCCGTCGAACCGGGCGGCCAGTTCGGCATCGCCGCCAATCAGTTCCTCGGCGGTGTAGCTTTGCCCCTTGGCCTGCACGATCCGGCCTCCCTCGATCCGGCCAAGCTGGCTGATCGCCCCGTCCGCCGGACTGACGATATAGGCGTCGCTATCCGCAATCGGGCGCGCGCCGGGTTTCAGCGCGCGGGTGAAAAAATCGTTGAAGGTCGGATAATCGGCGGCGGGCAATTCGGCCTGGTCCATGTCCACCCCATAGGCGCGGATGAACCGCCGGATCAGCGCATCCTTGAGCCGCCGGTTCCGGCCCCGCGCGATCATCCCCGCCGCTCGCGACAGCGCGTGCTGGGGCGCAAGATGCTGCAACCAGATGAAAGGGGAAATGGCCATGCCCCCTGCCCTATCGGCCTGCCCCGGCAAGCTCAATCCTTTAGACGGGTTCAGCGCCGTTCGAAGGCCTTCAGACCAGTGCCCAGAGTGTTGGCCCCTATGGCCAGCTGCGCGCCCGACCAATCGGCCACGAAGACCGTGCTGCGGCGCACCGACGGCGCGAGACGGGCATCGTTTCCGGCAATCTCCAGCCCGTCGGAGTCGTGCAACCTGTCTTCCGCGCCGATTGCGATGAAGGCCGAGTAGTTCTCCTTGCTCTGCCCCTGGACGAACCAGTTGTCGGTAATCCGGCCCGTGGCCCCGGCGGGCAGGTCGATCATGTAATTGGTGTGCTGCCCCGCACTGTCGTCGAAGCTGGAGGAGGCGATATCCACCCGGGCGGCGCGCGCCTTTACATAATGGCCGCCGCGGCCCTTCTCGAACCGGCTGCGGGTGACGCGCAGATGGCCGTAATCGCCCACATAGACCGAATGCGCACAGCCGCCCGCTCCCTCGCAGGTGCCGAGGCCGGAGAAGGTGGATGTGTCGATCACGATCCGGCCATTCTGGTCATCGCCCGACAGGATGCCTTGCTGGCTGTCGGTAAACCAGCTTTGCGCGACGGTGAGGTTTCCCCGCTCCAGCCGGATGCCCGCGCCGTTGAAATCGGGCACTGCCATTCCCCGGAACACGATACCTGAGACACTGGCGTCACGCCCGCGCAACACCAGCGCCGCCTTGCCTTCGCACGTAACGCTGTCGAAAATCACACTGCCCGGCTCGGCCGCACGATAGGAAATCGAGCCGGCGGTCTGGACCGCGCATTGGCGGTAGGTGCCCGGTGCGATGACGATGGTGCCGCTGCCATTGCCGATGGCGTTTACCGCCAGCTGCAGAGCCGCGAAACTGCTGCCCGTTTCGGCTATCGAGAAGGGTGCCGAAGATTGCGCCAAAACGGCAGCGAGCGGAATGGCGGCAAGGGCAAGGGCAGCGCAAATCCCGCCCACTGGGGAGAACGGGCCTTGAGGAAAGCCCCGGTGGGCAGTGATGGTCAAGGACGCCATTTCCAACCGCCTTCGGTGCGGCGTTTGACGATCATCAGAAACGGGATCGTGACGAGGAAAATCAGCGCTACTCCCGCGGCAATGCCGGAATCGCCGAGCGAACTCATGAACACGCCAATGCCGATCACCAGAGCCATGTAGGACAGCAGCAAGGCCCATCCCTGCCATGCAATCGGCAGACCGGCGCCGTAACCCAATTTCTTGGGTGCAAACCAATATCCGGGTTCAAGAAACTTATGCAGCATCGGGATTTTCTCCTTTCCTTCCGGGCGGGCGGCCGCGCCGAGGCTGTCGTGCATCTGCGACCTGGATGCCGCGCTTGTCCAAAGCTTCGCGCAGCAGCATCTCGATCTGGGCGTTGGCCGAACGCAGCTCGGCCGCCGCCAACCGCTCGATCGCGGCATGGACTGCCGGATCGAGCCTGAGGGCAAAGGCCTTTTTGGACATAGTTCAGCCTGCCCGCGCTCAGTAGAGCGAGCCGGCATTGACCACAGGGTGCGTCTCGCGTTCGCTGCACAGCACCACCAGCAGGTTGGAGACCATCGCCGCGCGGCGCTCGTCGTCGAGTTCGACAATGCCGTCAGCACTCAGCTTGTTCAGCGCATCCTCGACCATGCCGACCGCGCCGAGCACGATCTTGGCCCGCGCGGCGATGATCGCGTCCGCTTGCTGGCGTTTCAGCATCGCGCTGGCAATTTCGGAGGCGTAGGCCAGATGCGTCAGGCCCGCTTCGTCCACCACGATCCCGGCGACGGCAAGCCGGTCGTTCAGTTCTTCGAGCAGTTCGCGGTTGATCACATCCGCCCCGCCGCGCAGCGTAACCGCTTCGCCCTCGAAATCGTCATAGGGATGGCGCGCGCCGACGGTTCGCAGGCCGGCTTCGATCTGGATGCTGACGAATTCCTTGTAATCGTCAACATCGAAGCTGGCCTGCGCAGTGTCCTGCACCCGCCACACCACGTTGCAGGCGATCTCGATCGGATTGCCGCGCAGATCGTTGATCTTCACCCGGTCGGAATGGACGTTGTGCGCGCGTGCCGACAGTTTCTTGCGCATCATCCACGGCCAGATCCAGCGCAGCCCCTCGGTCCGTTCGCTTCCGCGGTATTCGCCGAACAGCGTGATCACCGCCGCCTGGTTGGGCTGGATCATGAAGAACCCGCTGGCGAGTATCAGGATGCCCAACAGCGAGCCGATCATGGTGCCGACAAAGATCAGCTTGTCGGCTTTGGTCGCCCCGTATTGCGGCACGCCGCCAATAACCGCCCATGCCGCCAGACTTGCGGCGATCAATAGGATCACGAGAAAAATATAACCGCTATAGGTGGTCGCGCCCCTCTCGCGGCTGACGTTCATCTTGCCCCGGTGGCCCCCGTTTTCAACCGACATAACGAATCTCCTTCGATATAATTATGATATCATATTTATATCAGAAGAAGAGATTGTCAATCGCCGTGTTCAATGCCGCCGGATTACCGCCAGGAACGCGTCTCCATAGGCTTCCAGCTTCTTCGCGCCGACGCCGCCGATCGTGCCCAGTTCGGACAGGCTTGAAGGCCGCGCGCTGGCCATTTCGCGCAAGGTCGCGTCGTGGAAGATGACATAGGGCGGCATCTGTGCCTCCGCCGCCAGATCGCGGCGCAGTTCGCGCAAAGCCTCGAACAGGGGATCGCCGACCGGATTGGCGACCGCGGCGCCGCGTCTCCGGCCCCGTTCGCGGGGCGGAGCCAGGACGATCTCGACTGTCTCCTCGCCTTTCAGGATCGCGCGCGCATTGCCGCCAAGCGCGAGCCCGCCATGTTCGGTGGCAACCAGCGCCCCCCGAGCCTGCAACGCGCGGGACAGGGGCTGGAGCAGCGCCGCCTCGCTCTCGCTGACAATGCCGAACACGCTCAATCGGTCATGACCGCGCTGGCGGACTCGCTCGTCGCGTTCAACACCTTCCCGGACTCCGAGACCCAGGTGCACCGCCTGCGGATGGGACTACTGCTCGGGGTGGACGAACTCCAGGCCCATTCGACGCTGATGTACGCGGACTGGCGGAGGGCCGTCGCGGAGTTCGTGGCCGCGCGTCGCGGGGAGACCGTGCACGATCTGATCCCGGCCGCCACGGCTCACGCCGCGCTCGGGATCGCACTCTCGGCGTACCGGCGCTGGGTCGACGAGCCCGACGCCGACCAGGCCCGGCTCCACGAACTCCTCAGGCAGGGGACGTGCATCCTCGCCTGAGGCCGGACGAAGAGCCCGGACATCACACCTGGCGAGCGGCGATCCCGTTCAGCACCTCGGCGAGCTGTTCGGGGATGGACACCATGGCCATGTGCCCTGAGTCGAGGAACACCGTGCCACCGCCGACCAGGTCGGCGGAACGAGCCTGCAGTTCAGGCGTGTAGCACGTGTCGCGGGTGAGCCGGATATAGGTCCGGGGCACGTCCACGGCCAGGCCACTGAGATCAACGGGTTCCGACAACAGGGCCGCGGCGTCCTCGACCACCTGCCCGATGGTCCACTGCGTCTGCTCCGGGGTCATGTCGTTGCACAGCATCGCGGGGACGGCGGCGGGGTCCTGGCGGTAGACGCCGCCGTCGAGTGACGCCTCGACCGCCTCACGCACCCCCGGGTCGATCTCGTCCAGGACCCTGGAACCGTCGGGAGGGACGACCGCCGAGAGGAACACCACGTGCGCGACCCGCTCCGACAACTCCGCGAGCACCCGCGGAACGGAGACCCCGGCGAAGGAGTGCGCCACCAGGACGATGTCGCTGAGCCCCGAGTCGACGGCATCCGCGACGATCGCCGCCGCGCAGTCGTCCAGGGTCACCGAGCGCAGGTCGACATGGGCGCGGGCTCCCCGCCCGGGGAGGTCCACCGCCACTGCCGGCCCGTTCAGGTGCGGGATCAGCCGCTCCCAGCTGGTCGCACCCATCCCCGCACCGTGCACAAGAAGAAACGACATCAGGACCCCGATCGAAGCATCGAACCAACTTCAGTTTTGACGACCCTAGGGCCGCCGCGGTGTGATGGCAACCACTCACCGTCGTGGCTATCGCGCGCGTGCCGCTCATGCCGAACTTACTGGCGGGTAACCTCTCCGCCATGACGAACAACACCCCTGGCGACAGTCCGGACACCTCCCTGCACCGCCTCTGGCAGAAGGCGACCCGGCTGCCCTTCGGCTCGCGCCTGTTCAGCGCGGCCGTGAGCCTCAAGGCCCCCTACTTCCGCACCGTCCTCCCGCACGTGGTGGACGTGCGGCCCGGACGCTGCGAGGTGCGCGGCCCGGGCTGGTGGGGCAACCGCAACCACATCGGCACCTTCCACGTGATCGCCGCCCTCAACCTGGCCGAGATGGCGATGGGCGTGCTCGCCGAGGCCACCGTGCCGGCCACCCACCGCTGGATCCCCGTGGGCATGAACGTGCGCTACCCGGCCATGTCGACCGGCGGCCTGACCGTCACCGCCGAGTGGACCGAGATCCCCGACTTCTCGGCCATCACCAGCGGGCAGGACATCGACGTCCCGTTGCGCTTCGTCGA
>NZ_JAXMJI010000104.1:0-5219 GCF_034376665.1 Allopontixanthobacter sp.
TTGGACTGCGCGGCGGGTGAATATTCCGCGGTCACCGCGTAGATAAGATGCCCATGCAGTGTCCGTGACGTCGTTCGACAAGGCCTTGGAAATGTCGATCGAGTTGGAATTGAGGCTCTCGGTAATCAGCGCGACGCGGCGGGAGAAATCGTGATCCACCTGCTCTTCCGCGCGTTCCCGGGCGCGGTTGACGCGCGCTTCCAGATTGCCGGCGAGTTCATCCACCTTGCCGAGTTGGTCGCGCAGATTGGTGGCAGCCAGACGGCCCGCGTCGGTCGCCTTGACCACCGCCGCTTCCAGTTCAGCAACCGCATCGGCCGTCCGGTTGCGCAAGGCGGAGTCGATTGCCTGCGAGCTTTCTTCGCCGATCCGTTCGGCAAGCTGCTTCACGTCAATCGCTGCCCCGCTCTCGATTTGGTCGATTGCCTCGCGCGCAGAGTGCTTGAGGAAGTGGATCGCATCCCGCAGTTCCGTCCGGGCGTTGTCGGACAATCTTGAGCTTTCTGCGCCGAGTTCCGAAAGCGATTTTTCCAGTCGTTCGATTTCTTCCAGATGGGAGCGATTGGCGTCGGTAATCAAGGCGCTCGATCGCTCGATCTGCTCGAGAGCCGCGCGGCCGTTGTTCTGGGCGGACAGGACATATTCGGACAGTTCTGCGCCCTTTTCGCTCGCTTCGCCAAGCAGCAGGCTGATTCGGCCGACCTGGTCTTCGGTCGAAGAAATCCTGCTGCTCGCGTCGGCAATCGCGGAAGGCAATATGTCCCGGCTGTGATTGGAGCTGGCCTGGATCAACTCGAGCAGACGAACGGTGTCTTCGGTCAGACGTGCGATCGCACTTGTGGTCTCGTCAATCCGCTGGCGGTTTTGGCCAAGCTTGTCCGCGATGATCTCCGCCCCGCTGCCGAGAACGGCTTCGGTCTGCGAACCTTGCGCTATGATCGACTGCAAATCATTCTTGAATTGAGCCAACTGGTTCGCAATTTCTTCGGACCGCAAGGACAAACTTTCGGCCTGCGCAATCTGCTCTGCACGCCGCGCCGCGATTGCCTCGTCCAGCCCTGCGAGCCGGGTGCCCAGATCTTCGATGGCTTCCTGTTCGTCCTGCGCCATTTGCAAGCGCCGGTGTTCGAGCTGCTCGTGCAGCGCAGCGCTGCGTTCCGCCATGGTCGCGTCGACCCGCTCGGCCTCCTCGGCGAGTTCCTGCAATTTGGCGCGCGAGGCCGACAGGGCTGCTTCGTCAAGCGCCGAAATCCGCTCGACCGCCTCGGTCAGGCGGGACTGGATACCCTCGATCTGCGATCCCCAGATGCCGATGGCCCGTTCTTCCCCTTCGCGTACCGACTGGCCGATTACCTTGCTTTCGTCACGCAGCGACGTGAGCCGCGAGCGGAGCGATACCAGAACGGCCTCTTCCTGCTCCTCCAGATTGACGCGGGCACCGGACAATTCGCCCGACAGCGCATCCGCGCGGCGCCGGAGTGCGGCCAGCGCGTCCACTTCGCTGTTTTCGAGTTCGACGCGCAATTCTTCGTTGGTGGAACGCAGGGCAGCAAATTTGCCCAGAGCAACGGCCTCCATCTGCGCGGCCTGGGCCTCGAAATCGGTGAGGGCGCCATTGATCGCAACCTGCAGGTTGGCAACTTCGCGCTGCGTTGCCTGGCCGAATTCGTTGAGCCGTTCGAAGCCCGCGACCAGGTCGTCGATCTGGTTGTGCGCCGTACGGCCCGCATTGCCGATGTTGTTGGTCACATCGCGCGCCGAATTCGCGATTACCGGCAGATCATCGCGTAGCCGAACCATGTTTTCGAGCGCTGTTGTGCTGACAGTGGCGATAGCCTCGACCTGCGCACCATTGTCGTGGATCAGTTTCTGCAAATGGTCGGCATGGTTCGAAAGCCGTTCGCCGGCCGAGCGGCCAAGCGATTCCAGCTCGCGCGACTGGGAACCGAGGAAGTCCCGCGCAATGCTGAGTTCGCGGTTTATATTCGACAGACGCTGTTCGAGCGCTGCCGATTCGCCCGACAGTGTGCGCGCCACTTCGCCGTAGCGAGCTGCTTCGCGGGTGCTGTTGCGCAGTGCCAATATCCAGACCGAGACAATCAGCAGGACCGGAACCGACCAGCCGATGACCCATTCGCTCCACTGCTGCGGGGTCCCCCCGGCCAGAAACTCCGAGCGATGGGCCCAGGCATAAAACGCGGTCCAGCCTGCAATTGCCGTTAGCGCGAGTGCAGGGACCAACCAGGCGGCGGAGCGGGATGCGCGATGCTCATCCGCCTCTTCCTCCCATTCCTCTAACGCCTCGACCTCAAGTTCGAGAGGGGCTTCAGAATCCAGCGGTGACGAGTCGGCCGGGGATTCTGGTGCGTGTTCGGGGCCCACGACCCGGATGTTAGATCCATTGCTCATGGGGGGAAAGTATCACTTTTGACGCGGTGTGAAACCCTATCTTAACGCTGAGAGCACTAGAACTGTTGGTAATGTTGTATGAAAACGGCGCTCTCGATGCCAATCTGGCGGCTGCGGCAGGCGATGACACTGCTTTGCTGGCGGAATTGCGCGATGCATTCGCAGGAAGTCTGGCCCGCCAGATCGATCTGCTGAAGCGGTCGCGCTGCGACGCGAACTGGGACGTGGCGGCGATGCGCCTGAAGGGGCTTGCGGCGAGCTTTCATGCAGGCGACCTGATCGCTCTGGCGGATGAAGCCGTTTCATCGGCTCCCGGAGAGCCCACGGTCATTCGGAAGATCGAAGCGTTCCTCACGAACTTCACCGCATGCTCGGCCTGATCGCCTGAAGTCCCGCCGCTTGGCATTGCCGCCAACGCGCCGTAAAGCCCCTGCACCCTGACTCAGGAGCCTGCGCGTGAGGATCGCCTTATTATCAACCATGGAATCCCTGGCCGACGCCGGCGGTGATCCGCGTGCGCTGCTGACGGTTGCGGGCCGCACGATCGTTCGGCACCAGCTGGAATGCGCGCTGGCGCTGGGCTGCGAAAAGATCGCGTGCCAGGCGCCGGGCCTGTCGCGCGAAATGCTGGATCTGCAGCATCTCGCGGAAGGATCAGGCGCGCAGTTCCAGGTTCTGACCGGATCGCGGGTACTTTCCGGTATGGTCCGGGCAGCGGACGAATTGCTCGTTTTCGCGGACGGCCTGCTGCCCGAATGCCAACTTGCCCAAAAACTGCTGGCAGACCGTCCCGCAGTGCTGGTTCTGCCAGCGGACGAAGGCATCGCGGCCGGGTTCGAGCGGATCGATCGCGATTACGCGTGGGCCGGACTGTTCATGGTCCGCGGTGCGGCGGTGGAACGTCTGGCCGATTTGCCGCCCGATGCCGATCCGGTCGCCAGCCTGCTGCGGATCGCCCTGCAAACGGGTACGCGCATTGCGGCAATGCCGGAGGGCGCACTCGCGCGGCATGAATGGGGTCTCGTCCATTCCGCCGACCACGCCGACCGTTACGAGCAGGCATGGCTCGACCGCCATATGCGTCCCGCGCCGCTGGTCGCACCTCTGCTGGCTGCAGCGGACTGGACGGCAACGTCGCTGATCCGGCGCGCGCATGGGGGAAGATTGAGCGGCGGCGGAATTCTCGGCGGCGCTGCGGCACTGGCCGGTCTTGCCGCTTTGACGGGATGGTTCTGGGAGCCGGTTGCAGGATTTGCGCTGCTTGCGGCGGCGTATTTCGCTGCACGGACCGGCGGAGCGCTCAAATCCCTGGAAAGTCCCGGGCGTCCGGCACCCGAGGCGTTGAGCCGGACCTATGGCTGGCTGGTCATGGCACTGGATATCGTGCTGATTGCGCTGTCCGCCATGGCCGGACCGCAGGGTGAGTTCACCACGGTATTGGCCGCTACCAGTTTGATCCTTGCACTCCGCATCGGCGGCGCGCTTCCCCTGGGGAACTGGAAAATACTTTTTGCAGACCGGAGTTTGCTGGTCATAGCGCTGGCAATTGCGGCCTATTTCGGTCAAATTACTCTAGTTTCGCAAATACTTACCGTCTCCGCTCTGGCCGTGATTTTAATCGACGCGGGACGTTCTAAGCTAACGCGGACTTAACCATGTCGGTTTAAGGACAGGGTCCATGATCGATCGTCCTGCGTCCACAGCCGATGAGGCCCCGGTAGAGGCACTGCTCCGCGAAGCGCTGGAGCAGGGCGATGCAGTGCTCGACACCGTCGCCCCCGTCCTCGCACATTTGCTCACGAATAACGATGACACGCTTTTTTCGGACGCGATTGTCGCCCGCGTCAGAGGCATCATGCTGCATCTAGCCTGGCAGTTGCTGATCGCTCAGGGCGAAAGCGCCGGTACCGCGGACCCCGATGCGTTCGCCCGGGAACACCGTGACGAGCTCGCCGCCAGTTTCGCCGAACATTCGCCGCTCCTAACGCATTGTCACGCGTTGGCAGTGGAATGGGATCTCGCGGTCCGGCTCGACCAGCATAGCGCGATCGATCCCATCCTGTCGCCCCTGTTGCAGGCACTGGTTTCGTCCGATGACGAAGGCACTGCGGCGTCCGCGATGACCGTGCTGACGTCGCAGGCGCGATTCATTCAGCATCAACGACGGATGGAATTGCCAGTGCATGAATTGCCGGGTGAGCTGTTCCATCAAGTCCTGGCAATGTGGCGCAATCATATGCAGGATGCCGCAGCAGCAGAGGCCGAGCGGCAATTGCGGGTCGCTTTCGATGAAAGCAGCGGCCGGTTGGGGCTGCTCTCGAGAATGGTGACGGGCATGGGCAGCGGCGCTATCGCTGCACTGTCGATCCGCCATGCCGGCCCCGCGCTGTTCCTTTCGGCCCTGGCCCTTGCATCGGATCAGGACCGCGATTTGGCCGCCCTGTCGACGAACGACGGGCAGATGGCCCGTCTCGCGCTGGCATTACGCGCAGCCGGGATGGAGCCCAAGGCCGTCGAAGAACAATTCTTCCATTTGCATCCCGCAGTAATTTTGCCCGATGTGTTCGGGCTGCTTCGGTCCGACCGTGCCGCAGCGATACTCGCTGCCCGGTATCGAGGCCCGGCAGGGTAAATCGTGAACAGCCCCGCCAATCCCTTTATCGCGGAAGCCCGCAGCGATGCAGACGACCGCCTGGTCGAGGCGCAGGAGCCACTGGCGGAGCTACAGCACCGCTGCGGCGGTGATGTGCCGGGAGTCATCGCCATTCCGGAATTGCTGTCGCTGGTGCGCAAGTCGCGCAAATACGGTT
>NZ_JAXMJI010000105.1:0-3596 GCF_034376665.1 Allopontixanthobacter sp.
GTCAGGGTCGTCATATTTGATCCGGTCGAGAATGGCGGATTTGACGTCCTCCGGCATGGTGCCGTCCGACGTCTCGCGCGGCCGGATGCGCTTGGAGCTGTAGGGCTGGCGGATGAAGGGCTGCGCGCGGGGCAGATCGGGAACATAGGTCAGCCCTCGCGTCTGGCCGAGCCGGATCAGCTGCTCCGCATAGGGCAGATTGCGGCCCTGTTCGAGCCAGGATGCGATCGCCGAAGCCTCAACGCGCGGGCTCCCGGCATGGAGGTAGTACTCCGCCCTGGCAACGGCGTGCAGGGGGCCGTCGGGCCGCTCTGCCAGCATCGCATTGACGCGCACCCAGTCGGACGCGTCGATCGCGCCGAACAGCGCGGTGTAATATTCGCGGTCCGTGCGGCCGAGCAATTCGGGCACGTTGCTGCTGGTCATGCGGGCGGTGTAATAATTGGCGGAACTGCTATTCGCCAGCGCGGCTGATCCGGATCCTGCCAGCGCCACAAATACGAGCGCCGCCAAGCCAATGGATGTTGCCGAAGCTGTGTTGCGTTTCAAGATAGCCATCCGTTCACCTCAGGCCGTCCACTCCAGCCAGCGCTGCCAAAACCGTTTGCGCCGCGGGGGGGAACGGAGCAATTCCGCAAGTCCCTCCGCGCCCAATGTTGGCACGCTGCGACCTTCATGGTTGAAATCGGGTAAAAATGCAGCACCTTGCGCCAAATCGTGTCCCAAAAGCGGCCAGATGTTGCGGCCGAGGACACATATCTTGTTCGGGCGAGCCAGCGCGATGTGGTGATGGAGCAATTCGCCGATGCCTGCCGCTTGAAGATGCGCCCAGTCGGGCATGGGCAGGTGGCGCGGCAGGACAGCGGCGAAATACACGTTCTCGGCGGACAGGCCCATCGCGGCGAGCATATTGCCGAGGAACGCGCCGAGCGGGCCGGACAGCAAGCGTTCGCTGTCCTGCTCCTCCGGTTCGGCGACGATGATCATCAGTTTTGCTTCCGCGGCACCGCGCGGCGCGATGCGCGGAAATGATCCGCCCGCATCGAGGCTTGGTTCGGTCAGCCACCAGCTCTGGAACGCGGTAAGGTCACCAGGCCATTTCGATTTCTCGCCGCCCAGGCGCGGTATTTCGGCGGGTTCAGGTGCGGCGTTTGCCCTCGGGGAGAGATTCTTTGGCTCGGACGGCGGAGGATTTGCCGCGTCTGCGCTGGCAGGCGCGATACCGGGTTCCGGCGCGGCAAGCCAGTCTGTTGCTAAATCATCGAAGTCCTGATCGACCCCGGCGTCCGCCCACCACGCCTGCGCAGCGGCGAATTCTTCGATCAGGGTGCGGGATTTCGGGGCTGTCATGATGCGCCCCGGGTCTTGACCTGCCGCGCCCCAGCAATCAAGGCTTTCCAGCAGTTTTGCGTTTCAATTCTGCCAAGCAGTTGACCGAAGGAAAGTCCGGGATGAGCGAACGGGAATCGATGCCGTGCGATGTGGTGATTGTCGGCGGGGGCGTTGCTGGCCTGTCCGCCGCGATCCGGCTGAAGCAGCTGAACGAGGAACTGGAAGTCGTCGTCCTCGAAAAAGGCTCCGAGATCGGCGCGCATATTCTCTCCGGTGCGGTGATCGATCCCAAATCGCTCGACGAGCTGCTGCCCGACTGGCGCGGCATGGATTGCCCGATGGCGGAAACCCCGGTGACGGACAATTGGCATTGGGTGCTGTCGAAGGGCAGCAAATATGCGCTGCCGCATCTGCTGATGCCGCCGTTCATGTCGAACAAGGGCTGTTACACCGGTTCACTCGGCAATCTCACCCGCTGGCTGGCCGAACAGGCCGAAGGCTTGGGAGTGATGGTATTCCCGGGCTTCCCCGCCGCCGAGGTGATGTTCGACGAAGCCGGCGCGGTTGCGGGCGTGGTGACGCAGGACATGGGCGTTGCCGCCGATGGATCGCATAAATCCGATTACCAGCCGGGCATGGAGATCCACGCCAAATACACGATGTTCGCGGAGGGCGCGCGCGGCAATCTGACCAAGCAGATGAAAGCGATGTTCAATCTGGAGGCGGATTGCCAGCCGCAGGTTTACGGGCTCGGCATCAAGGACTTGTGGGACATCGATCCCGAACTGCACGTGCCGGGCCGGGTGATTCACACGCAGGGATGGCCGATGTCGGAAACCGACAGCTGGGGCGGCGGGTTCCTGTACCACCAGGCGAACGGACAGGTGGCGCTCGGCTTCGTCACCGCGCTCGATTACAAGAACCCCTACGTCTCGCCCTATCACGAATTCCAGCGGTGGAAGACGCATCCGGCGATCCGCGAATATCTCGAAGGCGGCAAGCGCGTCGCTTACGGCGCGCGCGCAATCAACGAGGGCGGCTGGCAGTCCGTGCCCAAGCTGGCGTTCCCCGGCGGCGCGCTGATCGGCTGTGCGGCAGGCTTCGTCAACGTGCCCCGGATCAAGGGCAGCCACACCGCAATGAAAAGCGGGATGCTGGCGGCGGAAAGCGCCGCAGCGGCGATTGCGGGCGGTGCGGAACACACCGAACTCGCCGATTACGATGCGGCGGTGCGCTCAAGCTGGATCGCCAAGGAACTGCAGCAGGTGAAGAACGCCCAGCCGGCGGTCGCAAAATTCGGCGGCGAGATTGGCACCATCGTGGCCGGACTCGACATGTGGATGCGGCAGTTGAAGATCGGCCTGCCGATCTCGATGAAGCACGAACCCGATTACCAACTGACCACGCGGGCCGATCTGTACCAGCCGATCGCCTATCCCAAGCCCGACGGGGTGCTGACCTTCGACCGGCTGACTTCGGTGGCGTTCTCCTACACCAACCACGCCGAGGATCAGCCCAACCATCTGCAGGTCCATGACATGGACCTCCAGAAACGGAGCGAATACGAAATTTTCGCCGGCCCTTCCGCGCGCTATTGCCCGGCAGGGGTCTATGAATGGGTGGTCGAGGATGGGGTAGAACCCAAGTTCGTGATCAATTCGCAGAACTGCGTCCACTGCAAGACCTGCGATATCAAGGACCCGAACCAGAACATCAACTGGACCACGCCAGAGGGTGGTGGCGGGCCGAACTATCCGAATATGTGATGAGGCATCAAGTCCTCCCCAACATGGGGAGGGGAACCATGCGCAGCATGGTGGAGGGGCACAGGCATGATTACCGGACCCCGCATCGAGCCGGTTGTCGTGCGGATTGTGGAGATTTGTCGGGTCAGGATGGACGAGTTGTTGGACCTGCGGAGGGTGCCCCTCCACCATGCTGCGGATGGTCCCCCTACCCTGGAAGGGGAGGAATGATGCGCGAAACCGCTTACGCCAAGATCAATTTGGCGCTGCATGTCCGGCGGCGCCGGAGTGACGGGTACCACGAGCTGGAAACGCTGTTCGCCTTCGTCGATGCGGGCGATGTGCTGGTGGCGACTTCCGCCAAGGTTGATAGCTTGCATGTTGTTGGCGAGTTTAGCGGGTTCTTGCAGCAAGAATCTCCACTCCCCAGCGGGCAGGTGCTGGGGGAGGGGGTACCCACATTGGAAAGGGCGGACCACCACCACCCCACCCAACCCCCTCAAGGGGGAGGGGTTTTTG
>NZ_JAXMJI010000106.1:0-15690 GCF_034376665.1 Allopontixanthobacter sp.
ACCGGCCAGGGCAAGACGCATCTGCTGCACGCGATCGGCCATTCCTATCTGGCCGCGCATCCCCGCGCGCGCATCTTCTACTGCAGCGCCGAACGGTTCATGGTCGAATTCGTCCAGTCGCTGAAACAGAACCAGATGATGGAATTCAAGGCCCGCCTGCGCAGTTTCGACCTGCTGCTGGTGGACGATATCCAGTTCATCATCGGCAAGGCGTCCGCGCAGGAAGAACTGCTCTACACGATCGACGCGCTGCTGGCCGAAGGCAAGCGGCTGGTGTTCGCCGCCGACCGCGCGCCGCAAGCGCTGGACGGCGTGGAACCGCGCCTGCTGAGCCGGTTGTCAATGGGTCTGGTGGCCGATATCCAACCCGCCGATATCGAACTCCGCCGCAAGATCCTCGAATCGAAGCTGACCCGCTTCGCTCCGCTCGAAGTGCCCGGCGATGTGATCGAATTCCTCGCCCGCACGATCACCCGCAATGTCCGCGAGTTGGTTGGCGGTCTGAACAAGCTGATCGCTTATGCCCAGCTGACCGGCCAGACCGTGTCGCTGCAGCTGGCCGAAGAGCAGCTGACCGATATCCTCAGCGCCAACCGCCGCCGGATCACGATCGACGAAATCCAACGCACCGTGTGCCAGTTCTACCGCATCGACCGGTCCGAAATGTCATCCAAGCGCCGCGCCCGTGCGGTAGTCCGCCCGCGCCAGGTGGCGATGTATCTGTCCAAGGTGCTGACCCCGCGCAGCTATCCCGAGATCGGCCGCAAGTTCGGCGGGCGGGACCATTCCACCGTCATTCACGCCGTGCGCCTGATCGAGGATTTGCGCACCCGCGACGCCGATATGGACGGCGATGTCCGCAGCCTGCTCCGCCAGCTGGAAAGCTGAGAGATAACAAGGGAGCACTTCGGGTTGCTCCACCGGTGAACCACTGCCTTTCCTCAGCCCCCTCCACAGGGTTGTCGACAGGCAGTGGTCACGCCGCGTAAGGGCGCATCATGTCCTTGCCTCCCGACCGCCTCGACCGTTTTGCCCGGCACATCGTGATCCCCGAAGTAGGCGGCGCAGGGCAGGTCGCGCTGGTGCAGGCCCATGTCGCGCTGGTCGGGCTGGGCGGGATCGGCAGCCCGGCGCTGCAATATCTCGCCGGGGCGGGCATCGGCCATCTGACCCTGATCGATGACGGCGACGTCGAACTCTCCAACCTCCAGCGCCAGACCCTGTTTACCCAGCGCGACATCGGCCATTCCAAGGCGGTGGCGGCGCGCGGCTGGCTGGCAAATTTCGACAACCGGATCATCGTCACCATCCGCGACGACCGGGTGAGCGCCGCCAACGCCGCTGCGCTGGTTTCTGCGGCCGATCTGGTAGTGGACGGGACGGATAATTTCGCCACCCGGCTGGCCATCTCCGACGCCTGCGTCACGGCAGGCGTGCCCTTGCTGAGCGCCGCGGTGGGGCGGTTCCAGGGCCAGGTCGCGGCGTTCGCAGGGCATCTGCCGGACCAGCCCTGTTATCGCTGCTATGTCGGCGATGCGTTCGACGCCGAGGATTGCGACACCTGCGCCGATGACGGGATGCTGGGCGCGATGGCCGGATGGGCGGGCACCTTCGCCGCGATGCAGGCCGTCCGCCTGCTGCTGGCCGGCAAGGCCGCGTTCGGCGATCCGCAATACGGCAAGCTGCACCTGCTCGACGGGATGAAACCCGCGATGCGGACGCTCAATCTGGCCAAGGATCCCGCCTGCCGGGCCTGCGGTTCAGCCGCCGACTAATTCATCGACCCACTCGCTCACCACCCTGGTCGCCGGGCCGAGCCGCGTTTCGTGGAACCAGCGCGATCCCTGGCTCCGCTCGAGGTTGAGCTCCAGCGTTCGGGCGCCCATTTCGCGCGCCTGGCGCACCAGCCCTGCCGCCGGATAGACCGCGCCCGAGGTGCCGATGGAGACGAACAGATCCGCCCGCCCCAGCGCGGTGTAGATCTCGTCCATGCGGTAGGGCATTTCGCCGAACCAGACGATGTCGGGCCGCAGCGCCGGCGCTTCGCAAGCGGGACAGGGCGGGCGGTGGATCAGCGGGCCGGTCCAGCCAAGCCGCGCGTCGCAGGCAGTGCACCACGCATTGAAGTGCGTTCCGTGCATGTGCAGGACATTCTTCGCCCCGGCCCGCTCGTGCAGATCGTCGACATTCTGGGTCACGATCAGCACATTGCGGCCCGGCTGCGCAGACCATTCGCGCTCCAGCCGCGCCAGCGCCTGATGCGCGGCGTTGGGTTGCTTGGTCTGGATCGCCTCGCGCCGCATGTCGTAGAACCGCAGCACCAGTTCGGGATCGCGCGCGAACGCTTCGGGCGTGGCGACGTCCTCCACCCGATGCTGTTCCCACAGGCCCCCGGCGGCGCGGAACGTGTCGATCCCGCTTTCCGCGCTGACGCCTGCGCCGGTAAGGATCACGATGTTGGAAATTTCCGAATGCATCGCGCCAATCTTTACCATCCGGTGCCTGGGCGCAAGTTCTGTGGGGGCGCGGGCAAACTCGCTTGGGCGGAAAGTTCTGGTGCAGGGGGGACGAAAACCGTCATTGTCGCGCGCGGCCATCCGCTCTATCCCGGCGTAAATCACCGGGGCCAGACAGGTGCTGGGCGCGTATCCGGATCTCTGAAGGGGACACAGCATGGCCGCGATCGGCATTATCGGCAGCGAAGGCCGCATGGGTCAGGCGCTGGTGCAGGCGATTGGCGATGCAGGCCATGATTTCGCCGGCGGGATCGACAAGGGCGGCGATGCGGCCGCGCTGGCCGGAAAGTCCGAGGTGCTGGTCGATTTCTCTGCGCCCGCCGCGCTGCAGGCCAATCTCGACGCGGCGATGGCGGCGGGCGTTCCGCTGGTGATCGGGACCACCGGGCTGGACGTCGCGCACCACGCAGCCATCGATGCAGCGGCGCAGAAATTGGCCATCCTGCAAACCGGTAACACCTCGCTCGGCGTCACACTGCTGGCGCATCTGGTGCGCGAGGCCGCGGCGCGGCTGGGCGACGATTGGGATATCGAGATCCTCGAGATGCATCACCGGATGAAGGTGGATGCCCCGTCCGGCACCGCGCTGCTGCTGGGCGAGGCGGCGGCAGCGGGCCGGGACATTGACTTGGCAGCCCATGCGGAGCGCGGAAGGGACGGCCAGACCGGCGCGAGGGCAAAGGGCGCAATCGGCTTTGCATCCCTGCGCGGCGGCACCGTGGCGGGGGATCACAGCGTGATCTTTGCAGGCGACGAGGAACGCATCACCTTGACCCATAATGCCGAAAACCGGATGATCTTCGCGCGGGGCGCAGTGAAGGCGGCGGGCTGGCTGCTGGGCAAACCGGCCGCGCGCTACTCGATGGAGCAGGTGCTGGGGCTTTGACCGTAATCCAATGACAAAGGACCGGATTTTCGAATTCTTCCGCCGCCTGGCAGAAGATAATCCAGAACCGGAGACCGAGCTGGAATATGGCAACAATTTCCAGTTGGTGGTGGCCGTTGCCCTGTCCGCACAGGCCACGGATGTCGGGGTGAACAAGGCTACGCGGGCGCTGTTCGACAGGGTGAAAACCCCGCAGCAAATGCTCGAATTGGGTGAGGATGGACTGAAAGACTACATCAAGACGATCGGCCTGTTCAATTCCAAGGCGAAGAACATTATCGCGCTATCCCAGATGCTGATCGAGGATTTCGGCGGCGAGGTTCCGGCAGACCGCGATGCACTGACCCGGCTGCCGGGCGTGGGCCGCAAAACCGCCAATGTAGTGATGAATTGCGCGTTCGGGCAGGAAACCTTCGCGGTCGATACCCATGTCTTCCGGGTCGGCAACCGCACCGGCCTCGCCAGCGGCAAGACCCCCGAAGCGGT
Source organism: Allopontixanthobacter sp. (assembly GCF_034376665.1). Classification (NCBI taxonomy): domain Bacteria; kingdom Pseudomonadati; phylum Pseudomonadota; class Alphaproteobacteria; order Sphingomonadales; family Erythrobacteraceae; genus Allopontixanthobacter; species Allopontixanthobacter sp. The sequence goes on from NZ_JAXMJI010000106.1 coordinate 3,889, forward strand.
CGAGGCCAAGCTGGAAAAGCGCGTCCCCCAGCCCTTCCGCCGCCATGCCCATCACTGGCTGATTCTTCACGGCCGCTACACCTGCAAGGCGCGGCAACCCGAATGCTGGCGCTGCCCGGTCGTGGATCTGTGCAGCTTCAGGAAGAAGGTGCTGCAACCGCCGCGCTAGTTTCTTCGTCAAGCGCGCCGCTGGTTGCGGAGATGACCTGCGCGGCCACCAGATCCCCGATGACATTGAGCGTCGTGCGGCACATATCGAGGAAACGGTCCACGCCGAGGATCAGACCGATGCCTTCCGGCGGCACCCCGACCCCGCCGAGGATCAGCGCGATGACCGGCAGCGATCCGCCCGGCACGCCCGCGGTGCCGATCCCGGCCAGGATGCAGATGATCATCACGAAAATCTGGTCCGCGATCGTCAGGTCGACGCCGAAGAACTGGGCGAGGAACAAGACCGTAACGCCTTCGAACATGGCGGTCCCGTTCTGGTTGGCAGTGGCGCCGATGGTCAGCACGAAGCGGGCGATCTTGCGCGGCAGTTTCAGCTCCATGTCCGCGACCCGCAATGCGGTCGGCAGGGTGGCGTTGGAACTGGCGGTCGAAAACGCCATCAGGCTTGCTTCGCGGGTTTGCTTGAAGAAAGCGACCGGGCTTTTCTTGCCGAGGAATTTCAGCAGCAGGGGGAACACGCCGAACATCTGGATGCCGAGCGCCAACAGGACCACCGCGACAAACGCCGCCAGCTTGAACAGCAGATCCCAGCCGAATTGGGCGCTCAGATTGAACATGAAACAGAAGATCGCGATCGGTGCCAATTGGATGACCAGCCCGATCAGCCGCATGGCAACTTCGAACACCCCTTCGATCGCGTCCTTAAGGGTTTCGGTGCGCCGCGTCTGGACCAGCAGCAGGCCGATGCCGAAGAACAGCGCGAAAAACATCACCGCCAGAATATCGTTGTTCGACATGGCGGAAATTATGTTGGACGGAACGATGGCGATCAGCTGGTTCACGCCGGCATCGCTTTCCGCCGAAGCCTGCACGATGCTGGCCGCGCCTTCGCCGCCTTGCTTCAGCAGTTCCTGCGCTTCCGCGCGGTCGACCCCGGCCCCAGGTTGCAGCAGATTGACTGCGGTGATGCTGATCAGGACCGCGATGCTCGATACGACTACGGTATAGATCAGGGTGCGGATGCCGATCTGTTTCAAGGCGCGGATTTCGCCCATCTCCGCGATGCCGACCACCAGGGCGGAGAACAGCAGCGGGATCACCAGCATGAACAGCAGCCGGAGGAATATCTGCCCGATCGGGCCGGTGACATAGGTCACGATCGTCGCGACCCATTCGGCATCGCGCGCGAAGGTATAGGCCAGCAGGCCCGCGGTCAGCCCGGCGACGAAGCCGATCAGGATCCGCCATTGCAGCTTGCCGTGACCGATCGGCGCGGCTTCTGCCGCCATCTCTGCTGCGTCACTGCTCATCCTGGCTTCCCCCTGAAATTACTGGCCGAGTGCCGCAAGCGCGATCCGCCGGTAAATCCGGCTTAGCGTATCGAGATCGGCAATGGCCACCGCTTCGTCGCGCTTATGCATGGTCGCGTTGACCAGCCCGAATTCGATCACCGGGCACAGCGCGCGCAGGAACCGCGCATCGGAGGTGCCGCCGGTGGTCGATGCTTCCGGCTCGATCCCGGTTTCCGCCTTCACCGCAGTGGAAATCATTGCGGAAAATTCGCCCGGCGGGGTCAGGAACGGTTCGCCCGAAATGATCGGGCGGGCCGTGCCGCCATGTTTTTGCGCAATCGCAGTGACCGTCCGGGACAGGGACGCCCCGCTATGCAGATCGTTGAACCGGATTGAAATGCGCGCCTTCGCGGTGTCCGGGATCACATTATGCGCCGGATTGCCGACGTCCAGATCGGTAATCTCCAGATTGGACGGCTGGAACCACTCGGTCCCCTCGTCCAGCACCAGCGCGTCGAGTTCGGCCAGGATACGGACCATTTTGGGCAGCGGATTATCCGCCAGATGGGGATAGGCGACATGGCCCTGCGTGCCCGCAACCTCCAGCCACATATTGACCGATCCGCGCCGCCCGATCTTCATCATGTCGCCCATCCGGTTGACCGATGTCGGTTCCCCCACCAGGCACAGGTCAGGCACATCGCCGCGCTGGCGAATCAGATCGATCAGCGCGCGGGTGCCGTAGGTGGCGGGGCCTTCTTCGTCACCGGTGATGATGAAGCTGAGCGTTCCCGCCTCCGCCGGAACCTCTGCGGCAGCGGCGACCATGGCGGCAATCGCGCCCTTCATGTCCACCGCGCCGCGCCCATACAGCAGATCACCGCCCGGTGCCTTGCGAATTTCAGGCGCGAACGGCTCGCTCGCCCAACCCTGGCCAGGAGGGACGACATCGAGATGCCCGGCGAAGGCCAGATGCCGGCTGCCTTCGCCGCCGCGCCGGATCGCGAACAGGTTCTCCACCGGCCCGTCGGGTGCTTCCCCCTTGATGAAGCGGGTGACTTCGAAACCGAGCGGTTCCAGCAAGTCTTGCATAACCGCAAAAACTTCGCCGGTGGCCGGAGTCACACTCTCGGCAGCGATCAGGCGCCGGGCATAGGCCAATGCCGAATGGTCGGAAGCGGAAAGCACATGGCTGGCATCGGTCATCGAAATGTGCCTAAAGCAGAGTGATGCCGCTTTCCAGCACGACTTCCAAAACAGGAGGCGCCCTTATGCCCAAAGTCGATCTCGCCGCAATTCCGCAAACCAATGTCACCGGCTATCCTCCGCCGTTCGACGCCGCTGTCAGGGACCGGTGGTACCGTCGGCTCGCCCCGGCTGCGGGGCTGACCTATCTCGCTGCGAGCCATGTCGTGCTGAAACCGGGGGCATGGTCATCCCAGCGCCACTGGCACGATGACGAGGACGAATTGCTGGTGATCATCTCCGGCGAGGCGGTGCTGGTGGACGATGACGGCGAAACCCTGCTGCGGCCGGGCGATATCGCCGCGTTCCCTGCCGCCGACGGAAACGGCCACCATTTGCGCAATTTGGGCGATCAGGACTGCGTGTTCCTGGTCGTAGGCGCGGGGGAAAAACAGTCCGGCGGTGCCTATTCGGACATCGACATGATCTTCGACGAACATGGCTATTACCGCAAGGACGGGACCCCTTACGGTTCCGAACGCACGAAATAAGCCGACGAGGGCGGGGAGATTTTCGGATTGGACTGGCTTGGCTTTGCGCTGGCGGTGTTGCTGATCGAGATAACGCCGGGGCCCAATATGGCCTGGTTGGTTTCGCTGACGCTTGCCGACGGTCGGCGCGCGGGCATCGCCGCCACCGCCGGGGTTGCGCTTGGTCTCAGCATCAACGCAGCGTTTTCCAGTGCGGGACTGAACGCCTTGCTGACCCATGTTCCCGCAATTGCCAGTTGGGCCGGAATTGCAGCCGGGGCGATGATGTTCTGGCTGGCATGGCGCGGCTGGCTGGAAAGCGGGGAATCCTCTCCGGTTGCGGTGGCCCACACTCGGTCCCGGCGTGATTTCGCGGCCGGGGTGGGGATAAATCTGGTGAACGCGAAGGCGGCGCTGTTCTTTATCACCGTGGTTCCGGAATTCACCTCGGGCCCGCAGGCAGACCTTGGCGAAATCCTCCTTCTCGGCATGACCAGCGTGGTGATCGCCACGCTGATTCATCTGGCGCTGGTGCTGGGTGCCGAACGATTGCGCGGCTTTGTCACCAATCCTTCGGCCAACGCCGGTTTCCGGCGCAGCCTGGCGGCGATCATGGCGCTGATCGGCTGCTGGTTTGTCTACGGCGCGCTGCGCTGATTGCGGCTATTCGCGGCGTTCCCGGATCGCCAGCGGGCCGGACGCAAAGGCCTCGTCCAGCATGGCCGCCATCCGCAGCCCGGCCTGCGTGATCCGCCGCTGCGAAACCGGGATGGCGGCAACAATATCTTCCTGCGACAGCGCCGCTGCCATCGGCAAATCGCCCGCGCAGACATCCTGGTCGAACGCGCCGGGATAGACGAAATCGCGGGCCAGCTGCCAACTTTCGCGTCCCCATTCTGCCGCATCGCCGCCGCCCAGTTCCGCGCGCTCCGCCGTGCTGTATTTGCGAACCAGCGATGGCCGCGCAGAGGTGATCGCGCGTTCGGCGAGCGGGCTGTCCCAAATGGAGTGCAGGTTCAGACCGGGCACGATGCCATAGGAGGTGACGCGGTCGTTCCCGCCGCGATCGTCCTTGTCGCCCGAATGCAGCGGCATATGCACATCGCCGATGAAATGGACGAGGAAGGCCAGAGCCTCCAGCCGGACATTGGGCGGCAGGCTTTCGTCCGCAAGAATACGGTGGTTGCGCTCGATCTGTCCGGTGACGCAATTGCCGCCGCTGCAATTGCTGCGCGCGTTATACGGCTCGCAAATCGGCGCAGTCCGGTAATGCCAGGCGGCGGTAAAGCCCCAGCGCCAGCCTTCGCGGCGGACACAGTCGGGCCACACCGCCGCGTCCTGCAGGCTGCGCAGTTTGCAGTCCGGCGTTCCCAGACGGCGCTCATAGGCGATCAGCCGGGCGATCGAGGCGCGCGTTCCGGGCGTCACATTAGCCAGCGCGATATCCGCTGTGGTGCGGTGACCGAATTCGCCCCACGCCGCCGCGGGCCCGGAAAAGATTGCCGCCAGCGCCAGCGCGAGAGTCGCAATCAGGCGGCGGGCGCGATTTCGTATTGTTCCAGAACCCATTGTTCGTCCTCTGCGGCGCTGACCCAGCTCTGCATCCATTCATGTTCCCACACGGCCTGCATATAGGCCTCCGCAAAGCCGGGAACGCCGACGCGGTAGGTGATGAAGCGGCTGACCACGGGCGCGAAGAAGATATCCGCCGCGCCGAAAGTGCCGAACAAAAACGGTCCGCCCTGGCCGAAACGGGCGCGGGCTTCCGCCCATAATTGCAGGATGCGGACGATATCGACCTTGCATTCGTCGGGCAGCTGCAGGCCGTCGTGGCGGGTGCGGATATTCATCGGGCAGGTCCGGCGAAGGCTGAGGAAGCTGCTGTGCATTTCTGCCACCATCGAACGCGCCATGCCCCGCGCCGCATCGTCCTTCGGCCAGTACCGATCGCGCCCGACCTTGTCGCCGAGATATTCCATTATCGCGAGACTGTCCCAGATGACGGTTTCGCCGTCCCACAGGATCGGCACCTTGCCCGCGGGCATGATCTCGCCCGACTGGCGCTTGACCGTCTCCCATTCCTCGCCGCCGATATTGACGGTCAGCTCCTCGAACGACAGGCCGGATTGTTTCATCGCCAGCCACCCGCGCAGGCTCCAGCTGGAATAGTTCTTGTTGCCGATTATCAGCTTCATACGCGCACCTTGTTTCCCGACATGCCGCCGCGATAGGCGTTCGGGGTGTCAGTGTCGAGACTGGCTGTCGATACTGGGGAGCGGGAAATCGCAGCCCCTTTCGCCGCCCGGAACAAGCTGTATGGATGCCCGTGATCCGGCAGCACGAAAGGTCCGCGATGAAGTTTGACGAGGTAGTTCTGGGGCGCCGCTCGATCCGCGGATACAAACCCGATCCGGTGCCTGTGGCACTGATCCGCGAAGTGCTGGAGATTGCGATGCGCGCGCCGTCATCGATGAACACCCAGCCGTGGAATTTCTATGTCATCACCGGCGAACCGCTCGACCGGATCCGCGCGGGCAATACGCAGCGGATGATCGCAGGCGTACCGCAAAGCCGGGAATTCCGCACCGGCGAAGCGTTCGGCGGCGTCCACCGCGAACGGCAGATCGGCGTGGCCAAGCAATTGTTCGGCGCGATGGGGATCGAACGCGACGACCAGGACCGCCGTCAGGATTGGGTGCTGCGCGGGTTCCGCCAGTTCGATGCGCCGGTGTGCGTGATCGTGACCTACGACAAGGTGCTCAGCGGCAGCGACGATACCGCGTTCGATTGCGGCGCAGTAGCCACCGCGCTGGTCAACGCGGCATGGTCGCGCGGGCTCGGCGCGGTGATCAACAGCCAGGGGATCATGCAGAGCCCGGTGGTGCGCGAACATGCCTGCATCGCCGAGGATCAGGTGATCATGAAGAGCATCGCGCTCGGCTGGCCGGACGAAAGCTTCCCGGCAAACGCAGTCGTCTCGTCCCGCAAGAGCGTGGACGAAGCGGCGGTGTTCGTCGGGTTCGAGAGGGGCGGGTTCGAGGGGGGCGGGTTCGAAGAGTAAGCCTACTTCTTCTTGCGTTTCTTCCGCGCGGCGTAACGCTCGTCGCGGGCGGCCTTCTTTTCTTCTTCGGTCAGTTCCGGCACGATGGCTGCAGCAGCGGCGGCGGCAGCTTCGGCGTCAGCCTGTTGCTTGGCGGCTTCGCGTTCCGCCTTCACCCGCTCACGTTCGGCCAGTTTCTCGGCGCGGGCGGCGGCCTGCGCAGCTTCCTTGGCGAGGCGGGCAGCCTTGCGTTCGGCCAGTACTTCTTCGCTGATCGGGGGCTTGGCCTTCATCTTCTCGAGCGCGGCCTGTTTGGCCTTCGCGGCCATGGCGGTGCGTTCCTGAAAACTCGGCTGTTTGAATGACGGCATTAAATCTGATGTCCTTGATGTCGTAGTTGGGAATGCAAGATATGGGAGTGCTGGAGCGAGCGGATCAGACCCCGGCGTCCAATAGCACGGCGGCGCGCAATTCGGGAATTCCCATCCCCTTCTCCGCGCTGGTGACGTGCAATTCTGGGAACGCGGCGGGGTGCTTGCGCACTTCGTCGGCCACCTTTTCGATGGTCTTGTCGAGCTCGCTCGCCTTGATCTTGTCCGCCTTGGTCAGCACCACGCGGTAGCCCACGGCGGCCTCGTCCAGCATCTGCATCATGTCGCGGTCGACGTCCTTGATGCCGTGGCGCGAATCGATCAGCACCAGGTTGCGGTGCAGCACCTGCCGTCCGCGGAGGTAGCTTTTCACCAGCTTCTTCCACTTGTCGACCACCGCCGGCGGGGCCTTGGCAAAGCCGTAGCCGGGCATATCGACCAGCCGGAACAGCGTCGGTTCGCCGACTTCGAAGAAATTGAGTTCCTGCGTCCGCCCCGGCGTTACCGAGGCCCGGGCAATCGACCGGCGGCCCGTCAGCGCGTTGAGCAGCGAGGATTTGCCGACATTGCTGCGCCCGCAAAAGGCAATCTCCGGAACCGTCGGTTCGGGCAGGAATTTCAGCTGCGGGGCCGACAGGAGGAAATCGACCCGGCCCGAAAACAGCTTGGCTGCGCGGCGGGCAAGCAGTTCCCGTTCGCGCCCTTCGGCATCATTGATTTCGGGCGCACCGCTAATGTCAGGCCCGGCTTCGGTCTCGCTCACGTCTTGCTCTGCTTCCCGTCAGGTCCGTCACCGCGGGTCTTCGCGCGTTCGGCGTCTTCCTTGTCCTTGTCCGCTTGCGCCCGCAATTGCGGATGCTTGGAATAAAGGTAACTCTGCTGCGCCAGCGTCAGGATGTTGGAGGTGACCCAGTACACCAGCAGGCCCGCGGCGAACGGCGCCATCACGAACATCAGCATCCATGGCATGATGTTGAAAATCTGCTGCTGCATCGGGTCCATCGCGGCCGGATTGAGCTTGAAGGTCATCCACATCGTCAGGCCGAGCAGCACCGCCAGCACACCGATGCCGAGGAAGCTTGGCGGGGTGAAGGGCAGCAGGCCGAACAGATTGAGGATCATTGCCGGATCGGGCGCGGACAGATCCTTGATCCACAGGATGAACGGCTGGTGCCGCATCTCGATGGTCAGGATCAGCACCTTGTACAGCGCGAAGAAGATCGGAATCTGGATCAGCATGGGCAGGCAGCCTGCCAGCGGATTGACGCCTTCCTTCTTGTACAGCGCCATGATTTCCTGCTGCTGCTTCGGCTTGTCGTCCTTGTAGCGTTCCTGCAGCGCCTTCATCTTGGGCTGGATGGCCTTCATCGAGGCCATGCTGGCAAAGCCGCGCTGCGCAATCGGGAACATCAGCGCGCGGATAATCACCGTCAGCAGGATGATCGCGACACCGAAATTGCCGACCAGGCTGAACAGCGTGCTCAGCAGCCAGAAGATCGGCTTTTCGAACCAGGCGAACCAGCCCCAATCGATCGCATAGCCGAATTTGGCGACCCCGGCGTCTTCGTATGCGTCGAGCACGGTAGTGTCCTTGGCCCCGGCGAACAGGCGCGTGGTGCGGCTGAACTGCTTGCCTGCGGGAACCGTGACCGGCTGGTAGATCATGTCGGCGCGGAAAATGTTGCTGCCGAGCGACCGGAAATCCACCGCCGGATCGGTGCCCGCTTCGGGGATCAGCGCGGACAGCCAGTAGATGTCGGTGAAACCGAGCCAGCTGGCCCGGCCTTCGGGAGTAATCGTGCCCGCTTCGGCCACGTCGTCATAATCATTGCCGAAGATGACCGTATCGCCAAACGCGCCGATCGGGCCGGAATGGACGTTCCACGTATCGCTGCTGGCGGTCGCGCTGGTGCGGCTCACCGTCGCGAACGGGCGGACCACAATCGGTGCCGCGCCGGTGTTGGACACCGATTGATCGGCGGTGATCATGTAATGCTCGTCGATCGACAATTCGATCCGGTACAACTGCCCCTGGCCGTTGTCCCAGCTGAGCGTGACCGGATTGGTCTCGCTCAGCGGACCCGCGCTGGCCTGCCATACGGTGGTCGCGTCGGGCACCGCGACTCCCTCGCCCACCCAGCCGAACTGGGCGAATTGCTGCGCCGGAGTGCCCTGGGGCGAGAACAGGCGGACCGGGCCGCTGTCCTTCTTCACCGTCTGACGGTGGGTTTTCAAGGTTATGTCGTCGATCCGGGCGCCGACCAGATTGATCGAGCCGATCACTTCGGGCGAATCGATCCGGACGCGTGTCGGGGCTGCCAGCGAAGTGACCAGATCGGTCCGCTCTTGCTCGATCGCCACCGGATCGGTCAGCCCGCCTTCGCGTGTGGGCTTGCCCGGTGCGGCGCCAACGGGGACGGCGGCATCGTTGCCGGCTTCCAGCTGCGCGGACTGCGTGGTCGGGGCGGGCTGCGGATAGAACCACCGCATCCCGGCATCCCAGCCCAGCAGCAGCAAGCCGCACAGCACCACGGCGACCAGGAGATTACGCTGATTGTCCAAAGTTTCGGATCCCGTACGTCTAGAATAGTTTCAAAATCGGCGGCGGTCAGGGTACCGGATCGTACCCGTGGCCCCCCCAAGGATGGCAGCGCAGTATACGCTTAGCTGCCAACCATCCACCCTTGATCGCGCCATATTTTCCCAGCGCCTGAATCGCGTATTCGCTGCAGGACGGCGCATAGCGGCAGGATGGCGGCAAAATGCGCGACGGCCCCCATTGCCAAGCCTCGGCGATCCAGATGAAAATATGCTTCATGTGCGGCGGCGCTTTCCCGGATGTCTGCGCGGCGGATCGCCTTCGCCCGCATTCGCTTTGGCGAGTGCGCGGGCGAGTTCCTGGCGCATTTTGCCGAAGTCCCGCTCGATCCCGCCTTCGCGGCCGATCAGGACATGATCGTGATCCGCCAGCCCTTCCAGCGGCAGCGCATCCCGCAGCAATTCGCGGAACCGGCGCTTCATCCGATTGCGGACCACCGCGTTGCCGATCTTCTTGGTCACGGTGATGCCGAATCGCTTGCCCTGTCCCTGATTCGGGTGAGCCAGCAAAACGAAACCGGGACGTGCAATGCGCAGGCCCCGGTTTGCGGAAAGGAAATCGGCGCGGCGCGTCAGCACCGCCAGTGCTTGAGCGCGGGAAGCCGCCTCAGGCGCTGAGTTTTTTGCGGCCACGGGCACGGCGGGCGCGGAGAATCTTCCGTCCGCCCACGGTTGCCTTGCGGGCGAAGAAACCGTGGCGACGGGCGCGCACGAGATTGCTGGGCTGAAAAGTCCGCTTCATGATAACCTCGATAGATAAAAGGGCGGGCCGCATGCGCGGGCTGCCTCTAGCAGCGCGCCGGTTAGGGTAAGCTCCGCGACAAGTCAAGATAAGCTGTCGCCGCAATCGGGGTGATTCTGGCCGCGGCGGCAGGTATCGCCGGATTTCAGCACCATACGGCTCGACACCGGTCAAAACTCGCGCCACAAGGGCGGCAGAACAAACAGGGGGTAATGGTGGTCGCACTGGTCCGGACGGTGGCCTATCTCGGGCTGGAAGCGCGCAGCGTGGAGGTGCAGTGCCAGATTGCGCCCGGCGTGCCGCGGTTCAATATCGTCGGGCTGGCCGACAAGGCCGTGGGCGAAAGCCGCGAACGGGTCCAGTCCGCGCTAGCCGCAATGGGCCTGTCGCTGCCGCCGAAACGGATCACGATCAACCTTTCCCCCGCCGACCTGCCCAAAGAAGGATCGCATTACGATTTGCCGATCGCGCTCGCACTGCTGGCGGCGATGGGCGTGACCGATGCGGAGCAGCTGGCGGACTGGATCGCGGTGGGCGAACTGGCGCTGGACGGCCGTGTGGTCGCTTCCCCCGGCGTGCTGCTGGCGGCGATCCATGCCAGTCAGGAAGAAGCCGGCTTGATCTGCCCGGCGGGACAGGGCGCGGAAGCGCGCTGGGCATCGGGCATTGCGATCTGCGCCGCGCCCGATCTGGTCAGCCTGCTCAACCATCTGAAAGGCACGCAGACCCTGCCCGATCCCAGGCCTGGCGCGGTCGAGCCAGCGCCGCCGGGGCCGGATCTCAAACAGGTGAAGGGGCAGGAAACGGCCAAGCGGGCGCTTGAGATCGCAGCGGCGGGCGGGCATAATCTGCTGATGAGCGGACCGCCGGGCGCGGGCAAGAGCCTGCTCGCCAGCTGCCTGCCGGGCATCCTGCCGGAACTGACCCCGGCAGAGGCGCTGGAGGTTTCCATGGTGCAATCGGTTGCCGGAACGCTCGATGGCGGGCGGATCAGCCGCGCCCGCCCGTTCCGCGCGCCGCATCATTCGGCCAGCATGGCGGCGCTCACCGGCGGCGGGTTGAAAGTGAAGCCGGGCGAGGTCAGCCTGGCGCATCTGGGGGTATTGTTTCTCGACGAATTGCCCGAATTCCAGCGCGCGGTGCTCGATTCGCTGCGCCAGCCGCTCGAAACCGGCAAGGTCGATGTTGCCCGGGCCAACGCCCATGTCACCTTCCCCGCGCGGGTCCAGCTGATCGCCGCGATGAATCCCTGCCGCTGCGGCCATCTGGGCGATCCGGCGCTCGCCTGCAGCCGCGCGCCGCGCTGCGCCGCCGACTATCAGGCGAAGGTGTCGGGACCGCTGCTCGATCGCATCGACCTACATGTCGAAGTGAACGCCGTCACCGCCGCCGACCTGGTGCTGCCCGCGCCCAGTGAGGGATCGGCGGAGGTCGCGGCGCGGGTAGCGGCAGCGCGGGCGGCGCAGACAGCGCGCTATGGCGATGCGGGCGTGCGGACCAACGCCGAAGCGGACGGGGACGTGCTGGAGGCAGCCGCAACGCCGGACCAGCCGGGGCGGCAATTACTGGCGCAGGCGGCAGAGGCCATGCGCCTGTCCGCGCGCGGCTATACGCGCGTGCTGCGGGTGGCCCGGACGATTGCCGATCTGGCGGGCAGCGAGGAAGTGGGACGCGTGCATGTGGCGGAGGCGCTGAGTTATCGGAGACGGGCGCCGGTGAATTGAAGGGTTTGATTGGAACACGGCATTCGAGCGCGAAGATGATCGTTTCGATTACGGAGATGTCCGTTTTGTCGCCATGGGGTTGATCGATGACCGTCTGCATGTGCTGGTCTTCACCGATGGCTCACATGAAAACGCCGTTCGCGCCATCA